>NZ_BAAHAA010000006.1:0-185458 GCF_054777915.1 Nocardioides marmoraquaticus
CGACTTTTGGCACACTGTTGAGTTCTCAAGGATCAAGCGCACACCCAGCAGACGAGCCTCACGACCCCGCCAGGGACAACCTGACAAAACTTACCGGCCGCTCCAGCCCCGGTCAAACTGGGATCTGGACCCTGCCAGTGCCGCTCGGACCCGCCTTGCGTCTCGCCAGGAGCTCTGGCCCGAAAGGCACTGAGCTGGCTTCGTGAGGCTGGTCCTGCGCATCACCCGGGGGGCCGTCCGCCCGGCCTCTCGGCCTTGCGTCCCGCCGCACTCCCTGGCGACAGAGGGAACATTAGACCCCCCGTCGGAGACCGTGCAAATCGGGGGGTGCCCCCGTCCGCGAGCCCGCACGGAGCCGCAGGTCAGCGGCGCGCGAGGTGTGCGACGACGACGTCGGCGAAGGTCTCGGCGTTGGTCGGGAGCACCGGCAGGTAGAGCCCCGGCTCGGTCAGCTCGAGCTCGCTGACGACGAGGCGGCCGTCGTCGAGCCGCATCAGGTCGACTCGTGCGTAGTCGAGCACGTCGCCCAGCACCTGCTCGGCGACGGCGATCGCCACCCGGGCGAGGTCGGCCGACTCCGGCTCGACCGGCTCGGCGACGGTGCGGCCGCCGTACTGCGGGTGGACCCGGATCTCTTCCCGCTCGGAGCCCCCCGGGGTCTTGCGCGCCTGGGCCGCCACTTCACCGCCGAGGACGAAGACGGCGCGCTCGCCCTCGGTGCGGATCGACGGCACCAGCGGCTGCACCACCCACGGACCGGTTCCGAGGTCGACCCCCTCGAGGCGATCGACCGCCCCCACGAGCACGACCCCGCGGCCGCCCGCCGCGACGCGGGGCTTGACCACGGCCGGGCCACCGACGGACCCCACGGCCTCTCGCAGGGACGGGGGGTCGTCCGCCAGCAGGCTCGGCACCACCGGGACGCCGGCCTCGAGCAGGTCACACAGATAGGCCTTGTCGGTGTTCCACGCGAAGGTCGCGGCCGAGTTGAGCACCCGCGGGAGCGATCGGGCCCAGGAGAGGAACTCCTGCCGGCGGGCCTCGTAGTCCCAGGTCGAGCGCACGGCGACCAGCGCGGCGTCCCAGGCCACACCGGCGTCGTCCCACACGGCCCAGCGGGCCGTCACGCCGCGGGCGTCCAGGGCCGTCACCAGACGGTGGCCCTCCTGCTCGCCGTCGGGCACGGAGGAGCTGGTCGCCAGGATCACGTCGGTCACGTGCGCCGACGCTACCGAGCCCCCAGCCTCGCGCGACCACCCGCGTCGTCGGCTCATGACGGACCGGGAAGGCGACCGAGCTCGCGATGAAGCAGGCCGCCGAGGCCTCGGCGTGGATCGCGGAGGCGCGGTCGGCGTGGGCCGGGTCGGCGACGGTCACGACGGGGTGCAGCACCACCTCGGTGAACCGGCCGCCGATGCCGACCTGCTCCATCGTGGCGCGGGCCTCGTCGTCGTACGCCGTCACGACGACGCCGTGGGTCACCGCGACGTGCAGGTACGACAGCAGGTGGCACTGCGACAGCGCGGCGAGGAGCAGCTCCTCGGGGTTCCACCGCGCCGGGTCGCCGCGGAAGGGCTTGTCGGCGGACCCCAGCAGCTCGGGCTTGCCCGACGTCCGGAGCGTCACCGAGCGGTCGTAGTCGCGGTAGCCGGTGGTGCCGGCGCCGCGGTTGCCGGTCCAGGTGGCGGCGAGCCGGTAGTGGTGGTCGGTCACGCGTGCTCGGGCGGGAACCCGCCGGTGGCGATGGGGCCCCAGCGCTCGATGGTGACGCGGATCAGCGACTTGCCCTGCGTGGCCATCGCCTCGCGGTACTCGTCCCAGTCGGGGTGCTCCCCCGCGATCGAGCGGTAGTAGTCGACCAGCGGCTCGACCGCCTCGGGCATGTCGATGACCTCGGCGGTGCCGTCGACCTGGACGTAGGCGTCGTCCCAGTCGTCGCCGTGGAAGAGCACCGAGGCGCGGGGGTCGCGCTTGAGGTTGGCGGTCTTGGCGCGCTTGGGGTAGGTCGAGATCACCACGCGACCCTCCTCGTCGATGCCGCCGCTCACCGGCGAGAGCTGCGGACGGCCGTCCTTGCGGAAGGTCACGAGGGTGACCTTGTGCAGCGGACGGACGAACTCGAGGAGCTGGTCGCGGTCGACGTGGTCGGCGGTGGCGATGTTGCGCGGCATGCCACCAGGGTGCCCGGGCGCCACGACGGGCAATCCGGCGCCCGCCAGGCTCGAGCGGTGGGTCGGCCGCCGGTGCACCCGTGCACCCGTGCGCCGCGAGTGCGGCGACGCCGTCCACGGCCCTGGTCGACCCGTGGCTGCGGGCCCACGCCCCGTCGGGCGCGGTCAGCCGCCGGCGACCGCGGGGATGATGCTGACCTGCGCGCCGTCCGGGGTGGGGCTCGCCAGGCCGTCGAGGAAGCGGACGTCCTCGTTGCCGACGTACACGTTGACGAAGCGACGCAGCCCGCCCTGGTCGTCGAGCACCCGCGCCCGGATGCCGGCGTGGTGGCGCTCGAGGTCGTCGATCACCTCGGCCAGGGTGGCGCCCTCGGCACCCACCTCGGACTCGCCCCCGGTGTAGCTGCGCAGGATCGTCGGGATCCGCACCGAGACGGCCATCAGACGATGCCCGTGCGGGTGAAGGCGGCGTACGACGCGTCGATGGTGGCGGCGGGCCCGACCTCGTCGGCCACGGCGTCGAGGGTCTTCAGGCCCATGCCGGTGTTGATGATGACGGTCTCGAGCGAGGTGTCGAGCTGGCCGGTCTCGACGAGCTTCTTGAGCACGGCCGTGGTCGTGCCGCCGGCGGTCTCGGTGAAGACGCCCTCGGTGCGGGCCAGCAGCAGGATGCCCTGGCGGACCTCGTCGTCGGAGACGTCCTCGACCGCGCCGCCGGTGCGACGGCACACGTCGAGCACGTAGGGGCCGTCGGCGGGGTTGCCGATGGCCAGGCTCTTGGCGATGGTGTCGGGCTTGACCGGGCGGACCACGTCGTGGCCGTCCTTGTACGCCGCCGAGACCGGCGAGCAGCCGGTCGCCTGGGCGCCGTAGATCTTGTAGGGCTTGTCCTCGACCAGGCCGAGCGCGGCCAGCTCCTGGAAGGCCTTGTCGACCTTGGTCAGCTGCGAGCCCGACGCGACCGGGATGACCACCTGGTCGGGCAGCCGCCAGCCGAGCTGCTCGGCGATCTCGTAGCCGAGCGTCTTGGAGCCCTCGGCGTAGAAGGGGCGCACGTTGACGTTGACGAACGCCCAGCCCTCCTCCTCGCCGGCGATCTCGGAGGCCAGCTTGTTGACGTCGTCGTAGTTGCCGTTCACCGCGACCAGGGAGTCGGTGTAGACGGCCGAGTTGACCTGCTTGGGCTTCTCGAGGTCGCTCGGGATGAAGACCACGGTCTTCATCCCGGCGCGGGCACCGGCCGCGGCGACGGCGTTGGCGAGGTTGCCCGTCGAGGGGCAGGCGAAGACCTCGGCCTTGAGCTCGCGGGCGGCGCTGAGCGCGCAGGCGACCACACGGTCCTTGAAGGAGTTGGTCGGGTTGGTCGAGTCGTCCTTGACCCACAGCCGGGTCAGCCCCAGCTGCTCGCCGAGGTTGTCGGCCCGCAGCAGCCGGGTGTAGCCCGGCTCGGTGTTGGGGCTGGTCTCGATGTCGTCCGGCACCGGGAGCAGCGCCTTGTAGCGCCAGATGTTGCGCGGGCCGGCCTCGATCTGCTCGCGGGTGACCGCCGGGAAGGCGTAGTGCACCTCGAGGGGACCGAAGCACTCCGGACACGCGTAGAACGGGCCCAGCTCGACCTGGTGACCACACTCGCGGCAGGCCAGCGACGTCGCGTTGCCGAAGGCGCCCTCGCGCAGGCCCTCGGCGTCGGGCTGGACCTCCGCGCCCGTGACGGCCGCGTCGTCGGCGGCGGTGTCGGGAGTGGTCTGCTGGGTGACGGTGCTCAAGGAGGCCTCCTTCTCATCTTCCCCGCGGCGGCTCTCGCCGCAGGACGGATGTAGCACCACTTCCGCACGACACCGACGGTGTCGGAGGCTCGTGCGGCGGTTGCCGGGGCTTCAGCGGGCCGTGTCCCTCTGCCCCTCTCGATGAGCTCCGGTCAGCCTAGGAGCCCGCTCCTCGCCCCCGCACATCGGGGTCCGGGATGTGGACGGTCGTCTCGGCACGTGGGATCGCGCACGTGAGAAGTCCCCGGTTCACCGGGGACTTCTGACTGGATCGGCCTTGATCAGGGCCGATCCAGTCAGAACGAGGCCCGACAGTCGAGCCGACCGACCGCCCGAGCCGACGTACGGCGCGGTCAGACGCGGGCGGAGGCGGCGTCGGCCGCGAGGCGGCGCAGCAGGTCGAGCACGCCGTCGGGGCCGTCGACCACGACGTCGGCGAGCTCGAGCAGCAGCTCCGGAGTGCGTCCCTCGGGCGAGGCCGAGCACACGGTCAACCCGGTGGTGCCCTCGTCGCGCAGCGCGCGCACCGCCTTGAACGCCTCGACGTCACCGAGGTCGTCACCGACGAAGACCACCGCCCGCGCCTCCAGCTGCTCGACGAGGCGGCGTACGGCGGCCCCCTTGTGCATGCCGTGGGCCCGCACCTCGACCACCAGGTGACCCGGCTCGAGGTCGAGGCCGTGCTCGTCGGCGGCCTCGCGCAGCAGCGGCAGCAGCCGCTCCAGCGCCGCCTCCGGGTCGTCGAGGCGGCGGGTGTGGACGGCGACGGCGAGGCCCTTCTCCTCGATCCACGCCTCGCCGGCGTCGGCGCGACGCAGCACGCGCGGCAGCGCGCTGGTGAAGGTCGCCAGGCCCCGCGGGGGTGCCGGCGAGATCACGCGGCGCTCGACCGAGGTCCAGCGCTCGTTGCCGTACTGCCCCAGCACGAAGAGCTCGCGGCCGTGGTCGCCGATGGCGTTGCCGACCGACTCGAGCCCGCCGAGGTCGAGCGCCTGGCGGGCCGGGCGGCCCGTGACGACGGCGACGGCACGGACGTGCTCGGCCAGGTCGACCAGCACCTCCTGGCCGTCGGGGTGGATGTGCGCCTGCTCGGGATCCTCGACGATCGGCGCGAGGACCCCGTCGAAGTCGAGGCCGACCAGCAGGTGGTCGGCGGCGCGCACGCACGCGGCGTACTGCTGCTCGCCGTCGGAGGAGGTGAACTCCATGGCGCGCATCCTCGCAGGTACGCCGCCGGGCCCCGCGCCCGGCGGCGGGTCAGCCGCGGTAGTCGTCGGTGAGGATCACGGTGAGCCGGTCGAACTGCATCGGCTCGATCGCGGGCTTGACGTTGGGGATGCCGAGGTCCTTGGACAACGCCTTGGCGGCGCGCTCGAGGCGGGGCGGGTAGTAGACGGCGGTGCCGTCGACGGTGCCGTACCAGTTGTCGGAGCCGACGACGTTCCAGCCGCCGGCCTCGGCCTTGCCCGCGGCTCCGCCGGCCAGACCGGTGATGCCGGTGTTGTTGAAGACCACGACGTAGGTGTCGGCGCGGTCGATCGGCTTGGGCTTCGCCGGCGCCGAGGCGCTCGGGCTGGCCGACGGGCTGGCCGACGGCTCGTCGGAGGCCGACGGCGCGCTGGTCACCGGGGTGGCCTCGTCGGCGCGACCGACCTCGTCGGGGTCGTTGGCGACGAAGACCAGCGCGGCCATGGCCACGGCCGAGACCGACAGCGCCAGCAGCCGCGTCGACAGCACGAGGCCGCGCTCGTCGCGCGGGCGGGACAGGGCGGGGAAGGGTCGCACCATCACTCCGAGAGGTCGAAGCCGAGCCGGCGGGCGGAGCGCTGCCGCTGGCGGGTGGCCCGCAGCCGACGGAGCCGGCGCACGAGCAGCGGGTCGTGCTCGAGGGCCTCGGGACGGTCGATCAGCGCGTTGAGCACCTGGTAGTAGCGCGTCGAGGACATCGAGAAGTGCTCGCGCACCGCCTGCTCCTTGGCGCCGGCGTACTTCCACCACTGGCGCTCGAAGTCGAGCATCGCGGCATCGCGCTCACCGAGGCCGGAGGGTGCGTCGGGCTCGGGGCTGTGCGCGTGGCTCGCCGACATGCGGAGCGCCTCCTCGTCGATCTCGGGGCAGGACCACTGCCGAGCATAGGCCACGGAATCACAGCCGTGTCATTCCTCCGGGCGGCGTGGCGGCTACCGTCACCGCATGCCCGACGCACCCGCTCTGGAGACCGTCGGCTGGGGCGTCCTCGCCCCCGGCCGGATCGCGCACTCCTTCGCCGCCGACCTCGCCCTGCTCCCCGACGCCCGTCTCGTCGCCAGCGGGTCCCGCTCGCTCGAGCGCGCCGAGGCCTTCGCCGCCGAGCACGGCGGCCGCGCGCACGCGTCGTACGAGGACCTGGTCGCCGACCCCGACGTCGACATCGTCTACGTCGCCTCGCCGCACGTCTTCCACGAGGAGCACACGATGCTCGCGCTCGAGGCGGGCAAGGCGGTGCTGGTGGAGAAGCCGACCACGCTCGACCTCGCCTCGTCGCAGCGGCTCTTCGACGCGGCGCGGGAGCGGGGGTTGTTCGTCATGGAGGCCATGTGGACCGCCTGCCACCCGCGGGTGCGCGCGCTGGTCGAGGCGTTGGCGAGCGGGCGGTACGGCGTCGCGCGCCAGGTGCACGCCGACCTCGGCTTCGTCGTACGACGCGACCCCGGCGACCGGCTGCTCGACCCCGCACTGGGCGGGGGCGCGCTGGTCGACATGGGCATCTACCCGCTGACGCTCGCGCACCTCGTGCTCGGCGCGCCCGAGCAGCTCGTCGCCACCGCGACCCTCGACGACCGCGGCATCGACACCGACGTCGCGATCGCGGGGCGGTACGCCGGCGGCGCCACCGCCGCGCTCACCTGCACGCTGAGCGCCGCCTCCCCGCGCGGCGCGACCGTGGCGACCGACACCGGCCACTTCCGCATCGGGCCCAACCACCACCACCCGGCCCACGTGCACTGGGTCCCCGAGGACGAGCCCGAGGCCCGCGTCGAGCTCGAGCCCGCCGAGCCCGTCGTGGGCCTCGGCTACGCCCACGAGGCCGTCGAGGTGCACCGCTGCCTGCGGGAGGGCCGCACCACCAGCACCCTCGTGCCTCCCGAGCAGACCCTCGCGATCATGGGCCAGCTCGACGACGTGCGTCGGCAGATCGGGCTGACGTACGACTGAGGCCGGCGCCGGACCGCCTGTGGGTCGGCACGACCTGGGTACTGTCGCGGCGTGACTCCCGGGAGCAGCGCTGACCTCGTCGTCGTGGCCAACCGGCTGCCGGTCGACCGGGTGGTCGGGCCCGACGGCGAGACCACCTGGAAGGCTTCCCCCGGCGGCCTGGTCTCGGCGCTCGCGCCGGTGATGCGGGCCAACGACGGCGCCTGGGTCGGGTGGCCCGGCGACGCCGGCGACGACGAGCTCGAGCCCTTCGAGGAGCAGGGCCTGCAGCTGGTGCCGGTGGCGCTGAGCGAGCAGGAGGTCGAGGAGTTCTACGAGGGCTTCTCCAACGACACGCTCTGGCCGCTCTACCACGACCTCGTCGCCAAGCCGTCGTTCCACCGCGAGTGGTGGGACGCCTACGTCCGGGTCAACGAGCGCTTCGCCGCCAAGGCTGCCGACGTCGCCGCCGAGGGTGCCGTGGTGTGGGTGCAGGACTACCAGCTGCAGCTGGTGCCCGCGATGCTCCGCGAGCTGCGACCCGACGTACGCATCGGGTTCTACCTGCACATCCCGTTCCCGCCGGCCGAGCTGTTCTCGCAGCTGCCGTGGCGCCGGCAGGTGCTCGAGGGGCTGCTCGGGGCCGACCTGGTCGGCTTCCAGCTGCCGGGCGCCGCCGCCAACTTCGTGCGGCTCGTGCGTCAGCGGGTCGGGCACAAGACGCAGCGCGACACCGTGCACCTGCCCGACGGGCGCACCGTGCGGGCGCAGGCGTACCCGATCTCCATCGACGTCGAGGGCTTCGAGGAGCTCGCCGCCTCGGAGGAGGTCGTCGCCCGCGCCGAGCAGATCCGCCGCGACCTCGGCCACCCCACCACCGTGTTCCTCGGCATCGACCGGCTCGACTACACCAAGGGCATCTACGCCCGGCTGCGCGCCTTCAGCGAGCTGGTCTCCGAGGGCGAGCTCGGCGAGGAGGCCGTCTTCGTGCAGGTCGCGACGCCGTCGCGCGAGCGCGTCGACCAGTACCGCCGGCTCCGCGACGACATCGACCGGCTCGTCGGCCGCGTCAACGGCGACCTCGGGCGCATCGGCCGCCCGGTCATCCACTACCTGCACTCGTCGTTCCCGCGCGAGGAGATGGCGGCGCTCTACCGCGCGGCCGACGTCATGGTCGTCACACCGTTCCGCGACGGCATGAACCTCGTCGCCAAGGAGTACGTCGCCTGCCGCCTCGACGACGACGGCGCCCTGGTGCTCTCGGAGTTCGCCGGCGCCGCCAAGGAGCTGCGCCAGGCGTTCCAGGTCAACCCCTACGACATCGACGGCATGAAGCAGACGATGCTCCAGGCCCGGAGCGCCGAGCCCAAGGAGCTGACCCGCCGCATGCGCGCCATGCGCCGCACGGTGACCGACAACGACGTCTCCCACTGGGCGAGGTCGTTCCTCGACGACCTGGGCGCGCCGGGCTGAGGGTCGCTGGCGGGTGCTCTTCGTTCGAGCAGCGGGGGGCCGGGCCGGTCCTCGACCGAGACGCTCCCCCGCACCGGCGTGTCGAGGTGCGGGTCGGGCGGAAACCTGGGGCGCGGGTGCTTTTCGTTCGAAAAGCCCGCTTCCGTCGGCTCAGCCCGGCTCGACCTCCGCGGAGCGTGACTCGGCGCTGCCGTGGGCGGCGGTGGCGGAGGCAGCACCCATCAGGTCGAGCACGCCGGCGGTGAGGTCGGGACCGAGGGTGCCCCAGCCCGACCGGTAGTCGTAGACCTCGCGCAGCGAGCGGGCCTCGTAGTCGCCGCACAGCACGTCGACGTCGTCGACGGTGATCAGCGACGGGTGGGCGACGCCGACGGACTCGCTGACCTTGACCAGCTCGGCGCGCAGCGTGCGGAGGTACTGCGCGGCCCGCGCGCCCTTGTCGGTCGGGTCGAGCCCGCGGGTGAGCCAGGCGTTCTGGGTGGCCACGCCGGTCGGGCAGTGGTCGGTGTGGCACTTCTGACTCTGGATGCAGCCGATGGCCAGCATCGCCTCGCGCCCGACGTTGACGAGGTCGGCACCGAGGGCGAAGGCGACGGTGGCGTTCTCGGGCAGGCCGAGCTTGCCCGAGCCGACGAAGGTGACCCGGTCGGTGAGCCCCGCCTCGGCGAAGACGCCGTACGCCCGGGCGAAGCCGAGCCGGAAGGGCAGCGCGATGGCGTCGGCGAAGACCCGGGGCGAGGCGCCGGTGCCGCCCTCGCCGCCGTCGACCGTCACGAAGTCGACGCCCCGCGAGCCGTCGGCCATGAGGGCCACCAGCTCGTGCCAGAACCCCAGCTCGCCGACCGCCGACTTGATGCCCACGGGCAGCCCGGTCTCGTCGGCGAGCAGCTCGACGAAGTCGAGCAGGCTGTCGACGTCGCCGAAGGCGGTGTGGCGGGCGGGGCTCGCGCAGTCCTGGCCCATCGGGATGCCGCGCGTCTCGGCGATCTCGCGGCTCACCTTGCCGGCGGGCAGCAGCCCGCCCAGCCCGGGCTTGGCCCCCTGCGACAGCTTGACCTCGAGCGCGCGCACCGGCCCGCTCGCCACGACGTCCTTGAGCCGGGCGAGGTCGAATCGGCCCTCCTCGTCGCGGCAGCCGAAGTAGGAGGTGCCGAGCTGCAGCACGACGTCGCCGCCCTGCAGATGGTACGACGAGAGCCCGCCCTCGCCGGTGTTGTGCAGGCAGCCCGCCTCGGCGGCGCCGCGGTTGAGCGCGGTGATCGCGGGCCCGGACAGCGAGCCGAAGCTCATGCCCGAGACGTTGACGACCGACGCGGGCCGGAAGGCCGCCCGGCGGCCCCGGGGCCCGCCGAGCACCTTGGCCCCGGGCAGTCCGCCGCTCGCGTGGTCGCGCGGCAGCGACGTGGCGAAGGTGCGGTGCTTGATGATCGCGTAGCCCGGGGTGTGCTCGACGTCGTTGTCGGTGCCGAACCCGGAGTAGTTGTTCTGCTGCTTCGACGAGGCGTAGACCCACGCCCGCTGGTCGCGGCTGAACGGGCGTTCCTCGTCGTTGGAGGTGACGATGTACTGCCGCAGCTCCGGCCCGATGGTCTCCAGCCAGTAGCGCGCGTGGGCGAGCACCGGGAAGTTGCGCAACAGCGCGTGCTGCTTCTGCGTCAGGTCGCGCAGCGCGACGGCGCCGAGCGCCGCTCCGGCCGCGCCGAGCAGGTGGGCCCTCTTCATGCGGTCAGCCTCATGCGGTCACTGTGCACCGCCGACGCCGTCGTGCACAGCACCCCGGAGCCCGGGCACGCCCGCGCCCGTCCCTGGCCGGGTCGCTCCGGTCACACCCGGTACGGGCGGGCGAACTCGTAGGTAACCTCCGCACATGGATCTGATCCCGAAGCCGGACCAGGTCGCCTCGGCCGCCAGCAACGTCGCGCACATGGTGCTGTACGGCGGCCTGGCGGATCTGCGCCCGATGCCCCGCACGCTGATCGACGACGGCCCGCTGCGCGAGGTCTACCACTACCGCCCGCACAAGACCGCGCGCACGACCGGCGACCCCGTGCTCCTGGTGACGCCGCTGGCCGCGCCGGCGATCTGCTTCGACCTGCGCCGCGGCTGCTCGCTCGTCGAGCACCTGGTGCAGCAGGGCCGCCCGACGTACCTCGTCGAGTACGGCCGGATCAGCTTCAAGAACCGTGGCCTCGGCGTCGAGCACTGGGTCGACGAAGTCATCCCCGAGGCCGTCAAGGCCGTCAGCGAGCACGCCGGCGGCAAGCCGGTGCACCTCGTCGGCTGGAGCCTCGGCGGCATCTTCGCCACCCTCGTCGCCGCCGACCGCCAGGACCTGCCGATCGCGTCGCTCACGGTGCTCGGCTCGCCCTTCGACGTCGCCAAGGTGCCGATGGTGGCGCCGCTGCGCCCCATCCTGCGGCTGACCGACGGCGGCGTCGTCACCCAGCTCTACCGCGCGCTCGGCGGCGCCCCCGCGCCGTTGGTCAAGCGGGCCTTCAAGCTGTCGTCCGGCACGAAGGTCGTGACCAAGCCGCTCGCGATCCTGCAGAACCTCGACGACGCGGAGTGGCTCGCGCAGATCGAGGCGGTCGACCGCTTCACCGACAACATGATCGCCTACCCCGGCCGCACCTTCGGCCAGATCTACCACCGGCTGCTGAAGAAGAACCAGCTGCTCTCGGGCAGCGTCGAGGTCGGCGAGCGCGAGGTCGACGTGCGCGCCATCCGCCAGCCCGTGCTGGTCTTCGCCGGCAACACCGACGGCATCGCTCCGGTTGCCGCCGTGCAGGCACTGGTCGGGCTGCTCACGGGGTCGCGGGAGGTGCGCTTCGAGATCGTGCCGGGAGGCCACCTCGGCATGCTCACCGGCCGCGCCGCGCGTCGCTCCACCTGGGTGGTGCTCGACGAGTGGCTCGAGCAGTGGTCGCAGGACGCCCCGCCCGGGAGCGCCGCCCCCGAGGCCCAGAAGGCCGCCCGCAAGCCGGTCCGGAAGACCGCCCCGCGCAGGCCGACCCGCACCACGTCCGACGCCCTCCCCGACACCCAGGCCGACCAGAATCCTGACCAGGCCCCCGACCCGACACCTGACCGGGGGGCCATCGGGTCCAACCCCGACCGCCGCTTCTCGTCCTCGTCGTCGCGCAACCTCGCCCGCCGGGCGTAGGCGCGGGCGACGAGGACCGGCGAGGACCCGGCGCGCGGGTGGTGCGGGCCCCGGTACGCCGCGACGGCGCCGCCGTCGCGCGGATCGTGCTGCCGCTGCTGCTCGTCGCGATCGCGGTCGTGGTCGCCGGGCTCGCGCCGACGCCGCAGCGCGAGCCGACGTACACCCGCTACGTGGCGTTCGGCGACTCCTTCACGGCTGCGCCGTACGTGCCGGTGACCGACCTCGCGGCGGGGTGCCTGCGCTCCGACGGCAACTACCCCAGCCAGGTGGCGCGCACGCTGCGCGTCGCGGTCTTCGAGGACCGGTCGTGCACGGGTGCGCAGGTGGCCGACCTGTACGCCGGCCAGCGCACCCGTCTCGGCCTGGTCGTGCCGCCGCAGCTGGCGGCGCTGACCCCCGACACCGACCTGGTGACGATCGGGCTGGGCTTCAACGACGGCCGGCTCTACGGGCGCATTGCCTCGCGCTGCCGGCAGGCGCCGGGCATCTGCCCCCTCGCCGACGAGCGGCCCTACCTCGAGTCGATCGTCAACCGGGTCGCCTCGACGCTGACCGGGGCGCTCGTCGACATCAAGGAGCGGGCACCGCGGGCCCGCGTGCTGCTGGTCGGCTACCCCCGGATGCTCCCGCCACGCGGCGACTGCCTCGCGCTGCCCCGGTTCCGGCCCGAGGACCGCCAGACCTTCCGCGACCTCAACGCCGAGCTGGTCGCCCAGATGGAGCTCGCGGCCCGCGTCGCCGACGTGGAGTACGTCGACTTCTACGCCCGCTCGTTCGGCCACGACATCTGCGCCACCCGGCCGTGGGTCGAGGGGCGGGCCGGCGACGACGGCCGGGCGGCCGCCATGCACCCGCTGCCGGCCGGGCAGCGTGCCCTGGCCGAGCTGGTCGTCAGCACCCTGCGGCGCCCGCCGCCGGACGCCTAGGGGCGCGGTGCCGCGTCGTCGCTGCCGCCCGTCGGACGGTGCGCACCGCGCTCGACCGCCTCGCGCAGGCGGCGTACCTCCTCGTGGAGCTCGGCCAGCTCGCGGCTGCCGGCCGGTGCGCCCTGCTCCTGCTCCTCGATCTGCTCGACCCGCTGCACCAGCCAGGAGGCGAACGAGGCGGTGACGACGCCGAGGACGCCGATGCCGGTGAGCATGAGCAGCCCGGCGACGACCCGGCCCGACGTCGTCACGGGGTACATGTCGCCGTAGCCCACGGTCGACACCGTCTCGACGGCCCACCACAGGGCGTCGCCGTAGGTCTGGATCGGCCCGGGGCCGCCGCGCTCGGCGTCGAGCACCGCCAGCGACCCGGTGGCGACGATCAGCACCACCGAGGCGCCGACGTAGAAGCCGACCCGGCCGCGCAGCGACCCGCGCCCGACGCGGTCGAGCTGCGAGAGCAGCGACAGCAGCCGCAGCAGCCGCAGCGGCCGGAAGAAGGGCAGCACGGCGGCGGCGAGGTCGAGCGGGTGGCGCTTGAGGAAGTCGACCCTGTCGTCGGCGAGCACGAGCCGCAGCACGAACTCGCCGGCCAGCACCAGCCACGACAAGAACACCACCGAGGCACAGAGGCGACGCGCGTGACGCGGGAGCTCGGGATCGAGGATGGGCCACGCGTAGGCGACGAGGAAGGCCAGCGAGACCACCAGCAGCGGCCACTGCGCCCGGCGGTCCCAGCCCTCCAGCGACGGTCGCCTCATGAGCCGGAGTCTGGCAGCCGACGCCGGTGCCGAGCGCGACATCGCGGCCATGTCGCGGGGCCCGTCCGCGGCCATCGGCAACGGCGCTAGGCCCGGGCCGCCACGTCGGCGAGACGGTGACCGTGAGGGCGGGGCCCGACGAGGCCCACCGAGCCGCGGGCCTACGGTGAGCCGGTGAGCACCCTCGGAGACCTCGTGGAGCGGGGACTGGTGGCGGGCGACTGGGCCGAGGCACTGGCGCCGGTCGAGGGGCGGATCGAGGCGATGGGCCGGTTCCTGCGCGAGGAGCTGGCGGCGGGGCGCGACTACCTGCCTGCTGGCGAGCACGTGCTGCGCGCCTTCCGACGACCGCTCGGCGACGTCAAGGTGCTCGTCGTCGGTCAGGACCCCTACCCCACCCCGGGCCACGCCGTCGGCCTGAGCTTCTCGGTCGCCCCGGGGGTCGCGCCGCCGCGCAGCCTGGTCAACATCTACCGCGAGCTCGTCGACGACCTCGGTGTGCCGCAGCCGACCACCGGCGACCTGACCCCGTGGGCCGACGCCGGCGTGATGCTGCTCAACCGCTGCCTCACCGTGAGCCCCGGCGCCCCCGCCTCTCACCGCGGCAAGGGGTGGGAGGCGGTCACCGACCGCGCCATCGCCGTGCTCAGCGAGCGGGCGCGAGCGGGCCAGCCGCTCGCGGCGGTGCTGTGGGGCTCCGACGCGCGGTCGCTGCGCGGCGCGCTCGCGCCGGTGCCGTACGTCGAGTCGACCCACCCGAGCCCGCTGTCGGCCCACCGCGGCTTCCTCGGCTCGCGACCCTTCAGCCGGGTCGACCGGCTGCTGGAGCAGCAGGGCGGCACGCCCGTGGACTGGCGACTGCCCTGAGGCGGGAGACTGCCCCCATGGAGCTCCTGTCCATCCAGTCCTCGGTGGCCTTCGGCCACGTCGGCAACAGCGCCGCGATCTTCCCGCTGCAGCGACTCGGCATCGAGGCGTGGGCGGTCAACACCGTCCACTTCTCCAACCACACCGGGTACGGCGAGTGGCGCGGCCCGCTGCTGTCGGCCGCCGACCTGCGCGAGGTGGTGCGGGGCGTCGAGGAGCGCGGTGCGCTCGCCCGGGTCGCGGCCGTGCTCAGCGGCTACCAGGGCGGCGAGGAGGTCGGCGAGGTCGTGCTCGACACCGTCGCCCGGGCCCGCGAGCTCAAGCCCGGCACGCTCTACTGCTGCGACCCCGTGATGGGCGACGTCGGGCGCGGCATGTTCGTGCGGCCCGGCGTCCCCGAGCTGATGCGCGACCGCGTGGTCCCGCAGGCCGACGTGATCACGCCCAACCACTTCGAGCTCGACTTCCTCGCCGGCACCACCACCCGCACCGTGCCCGCCCTGCTCGACGCCGTCGACGCCGTACGACGGGCCGGCCCGCGCACCGTGCTGGTCACCAGCGTCCTGGTCGACGAGACGCCTGAGGGCAGCGTCGACCTCGTCGCGGTCGACGACGACGGCGCCTGGACGGTGCGCACCCCGCTGCTGCCCATCGCCCCCAACGGCTGCGGCGACGTCACCGCCGCGGTGTTCCTCGCCCACCTGCTGCGCAGCGGTTCGGTGCGCACGGCCCTCGAGCGCGTCACCAGCACCATCTTCGGGATCCTCGAGGCCACCATCGCGGCCGGGACCCGCGAGATCCAGCTCGTGGCCGCCCAGGACGTCATCGCCGACCCCCCCGCCCGGTTCGAGGCCCGCCGGCTCCGCTGAGGCCTCGTCGTCAGGATCGGGTCGCAGGCGGGGGCCGGGAACGACCGGATCCTGACATCGAGGGCCTGATTATCCGGCTGGCCGGGTAATCAGCGGGTCACTGCCAGGATCGGGTCGCAGGCGGGGGCCGGGAACGACCCGATCCTGACATCGAGGGCCGGTCGGGACGCGCCGCGGGGGGCGGCGGCCGCAGCCACCGCCCCCCGGGCGTCGTCCTGACGGAGCGTCAGGACACCTGCTTCACCCCCACGTCGCCCTGGCCGACGGTGACGCCGTCGGAGGTGCGGACGAGGATCTGGCCGAGCAGCCCGCGACCGGCGCCGGCCGCCTGCCTCGGCGTGACGGAGCCCTGCACGGTCCAGGTGGCACCGCTCGCCCGCTCGGCGTCGGCGTCGGTGACCTGCACCGAGCCGAACGCCTCGTTGACGAAGACGTCGACGTAGTCGTACGTCGTGGTGCCGGCCGGCACGGCGTAGCCGTCGACGACCACCCGGTAGGTGCCGGCCGCCGGCCTCGCGATCGTCACCGACTCCTCGGAGTCGCCGTCGGCCGACTGGCCGACGACGGTGCCGCAGGAGCCGCCGGAGCAGCGGTAGACCGTCAGGTCGAGGTCGGCGCCCGCGTCGCTGGTGTTGCCGATCGTGGCGCGCAGCGAGGAGGAGCCCTCGGTGACCTGCACGTCGTACGACTGCGACTGACCGGTGCTGATGCTCCGCTCGGCCACCACGGCGCTGCCCAGGGTCGAGCCCACGGCCTTGCCCGTGAACGGGCTCAGCTCGCTGGTGATCTCCCACTCGGCGGGCGAGGCCTGACCCACGCTCGCCTGGTCGATGACCAGCGGGTCGGGCGAGACCGTCGCGCCGAGCACCTGCGCGGTGAGGCGGTACGGCGCACGTGCGGCGTCGCTGGTGCGGCGACCCTCGACCACGACCTCCCAGACACCGGCCTGCGGTTCCGACACGGTGCGGCTGGTGGGCGAGCCCAGGGCGCAGCCGGCGCCAGCGTCGGGGTTGTAGCACTGGGTGGTGGCGTTGGCGTCGAGGCCGACGCCGTAGGGGTGGAAGCGCAGGAAGCGGATCTGGCCCGCGCCCTGGGTCGTGCCGCCGCCCTGGAGGTCGACGCGGAACGCCGGGGCGCCCTCCGGCACGTCGTAGAAGAAGGACTGGGTCTGGTTGCGACCGATCTGGCCCTGCTTGGCGACGGTGTAGGAGTTCTGCGCGGTGAAGCGCTCGGCGGCCACGACGGTGTTGAGCGTCTGGTACTCCACGCCCGGGGTGGTGGTGTCGTCGAGGTTGAGCACCGCGGAGTGCGTACCGGTGCTGCCCGGAGCGACCCTGACCGTCACCGTCGTCGGCTGCGCCAGCGGCAGCGACACCGAGGCCGGGGCCGAGAAGGTGCCGTCGTTGCCCACCCAGTCGAGGTCGTACCTCACCGAACCGCTGCGACCGGAGTAGCGCGTGAAGGTGTACGTGCGGCTGTAGCTGTCACCGGCCGTCACGCCCTCGCGGTCGTTGATGCCCGTGCCGACCCCGGGCTTGCCCAGGAAGCCGGAGAGCGCGGTGTTGACCGCCACCTCGGAGGTGATCTCGACGGGCTCGACGTCGTCCTGCAGCATCTCCCACGCGGCGGTGGTGTCGACCAGGCCGTTGCCCTGCTCGTAGGCGCCGTAGCGCTCGAAGAACCGGGCGGTCGAGCCCATCGCCTGACGCAGCTGCGCCGGGCTGACCTCGAGGCCGCGGTCCTTGGCGGCGCCGACGAGCAGCGCCGCCGCACCGGCGGCCTGCGGCGAGGCCATCGAGGTGCCGTTGAACATCGCGTACCCCGGGGTGCAGGTGTAGGCGATGCAGGCGCTCGCCGGGTTCTGCCACAGCGGCACGGTGGAGACCGCGGCGCCGGGGGCGGTGACGTCGGGCTTGAAGCCGCCGTCCTCGCGCGGGCCCCGCGACGAGAAGCCGTGCAGGTTGTCGGCGTACTCGGAGTCGGAGCCGTAGTTGGAGCGCCACGTGTCGTCGCTGATCGAGGAGCCGACCGAGACGACCTTGGTGGCCACCGACGGGTCGCCGACCGTGTTCATGCCCGCGCCGGAGTTGCCGGCCGAGATGAAGATCTGCACGCCGTAGGTGTCGATGAGGCGGTTGTAGAGCACCGCGCGGGCGTTGTTGCCGTCGTTGAGCGCCGGCAGGCCGCCGATCGACATGTTGATGACGTCGACGTCGCTCTGCGCGAGCCAGGCCATGCCCTCGATGAGGGCGTAGTTGGTGCAGCCGGAGATGAAGAGGCAGACGCGGGCCGACTTGAGGTTCGCCCCCGGCGCGGCGCCGGACATCTTGCCGTCGTACATCTTGTTGGCCGCGGTGATGCCGGCGACGTGGCTGCCGTGGGCACCGCTGACGATGCCGATGTTGAGCCAGTCGTCGTCCTCGGTCTGCACGACGAACGGCATCTGCTCGCGGATCGCGGTGTTGGGGTTGTCGAGACCGAAGTGGCCGACGTCGTAGTTCTCCGCGTAGTCCTGCATCGCGGTCTCGTCGGTGAAGTCGCGGTCCTGGTCGGTGTCGACCCAGACCTCGTCGGTCTTCTGGTCCCAGATCACCGCGAAGGTGCCGCTGCTGCCGGCGGGGTTGCCGTCGCGGTTGACGTCGCTGCCGACCTCGCCGCCCAGGCGGGGGTCGCGCTCGTCGAAGACACCGATCCTGAACGGGCCCCGGGCCGGGGCCCTGTAGGTGGCGCCGCTGAAGTCGAAGCGTCGACCGCTGACCGACTGGCTCATCTTCAGCCAGGTCGGGTCGCCGTCGGTGACGGGGTCGGTGAAGGTCTTCCAGTCGAGGATCTTGCGCTCGCCGGTCGAGGTCTCCTGCAGCGACGGGTGGTCGAGGTCGACACCGGAGTCGACGATGCCGATGGTGGTGCCGCGGCCGTCCCACCGCTTCTTCTCGGCCGTCAGCTGGGCGGCGTTGGTCTCGCCGATCGGCATGTAGGGGTTGACCTTCGGGGTCCGCTTGCCCGGCGGCGTGTACGGCGTGGGGTTCTGCGTGCCCTCGGGGCGCGGGTCGTCGAGCGGGATGACCTCGGCGAGGTCGACCGCCGCGATGCCCGGCAGCTTGGCCGCCTTCGTCACCTGCGAGGTCGGCACCGAGACGCGGGCGTAGTCGAGGTCGGACTCGGTGGTCTCGACCTTGCCGCCGAGGCCGGCGAGCCGGCTGGTCGCGGCACCGAGGGCGCCGTCCTCCGCGGCCACCAGCAGGGTGACCCGCTTCTCGCCGTCGGCACGGGCCTCGCTGAGCAGGCCGAGGTCCTGCTTGTCGAGGCCGGCGGCGGCGCCGGGCGGGGTGGGCGGCGGTGAGCCGGGGGGTGCGGCCTGTGCCGCGGAGGTGGTCAGGGCGAGACTCGACGAGGTCAGTGCGACCACCGCCAGACCCGCCAGGCCCCGAGAAAGCCTGTTGGTCACGTCGTTCCTCTCAACTGGCCCGTGCCGGGTTGCGACGGGCCCCGGGCAGCACACCCCGGATCGCGCCGTCGGCGGAACCCCGGGAGACCGAATCGTTACCAACGGTTGTGCAACGGCATCGAACCGGCAGATCGGGCGGATGGGGCTCTCTCGGTACGCGCGGGCCCGCAAACACGCGGAGCCAAGTCCCGCGAGTCGTCCGGTTGGCCCCACTTCGCCCGGGTGGTCGAAGAACGTGACTCCGCGTGTCTGCGCTTTCAGCCCACTCCCCGGGCACGCCGCCACCCCCGTACGCCGCAGCGGCGTACGGGGGCGGGTGGGGCTCAGGCGACCTCGGCCTCCAGCGGGAACAGCCGACGGACGATGTCGGTGAGGGTGACCACGCCGACGGGGTTGCCGTCCTCCTCGACGACCGCGAGGTGGTTGCGGCTCTGCCGCATGCTGGCGAGCGCGTCGGAGAGCGGCGTCTCGCCGTCGAGCTTCAGCACCGGCCGCATCACGGCGTCGGCGCGCCGGTCGTCGGGCTGCGTCATGGTGTCGCGCACGTGCACGGCACCGAGCACCCGGCCGCCGTCGCGCACCAGCACCCGCAGGTGGCCGGACGCCTTGGTGGCCTCGCGCACCGCGACCATGTCGTGGTGCGCCTCCACGGCGGTCGCGCTGCGGCCCCGCTGCAGCAGGTCGGTCAGGGTGAGGTGCTGCAGCTCGAGGGCCCGGGTCAGCTGCGCCGAGCGGTGCTCGTCGAGCACGCCGACGTCGAGGCTGTGCTCGACGAGCTGGGCGAGGTCCTCCGCGCTCTGGCCCGTGTGGGGGCTGTCCTGCGGCTCGACGCCGACGCGGCGCAGGCACCAGTTGGCGGCCGCGTTGAGGAAGACCAGCACCGGCCGGAACAGCCACATGAACGCCCGCATCGGGATCGCCAGTGCCGTGGCCGCCGCCTCCGGGTGAGCGATCGCCCAGGACTTCGGCGCCATCTCGCCGATGACGAGGTGCAGGAAGGTCACCACCAGCAGGGCGAGGGTGAACGCCACCACGGTGGCCAGCCACGACGGGGCGCCGAGGTCGGCGAAGACCGGCCGCAACGCGTAGTCGAGGGCGGGCTTGGTGACGGCACCGAGGCCCAGCGCGCAGGCGGTGATGCCGAGCTGGCAGCCGGCCAGCAGCACGGTCAGCTCGTCGAAGCTGCGCAGCGCCGCCCGAGCCGAGCGGCTGGTCTCGGCCATGTCCTGCAGCCGGTGGCGCTTGACGGCCAGCAGGGCGAACTCGACGGCCACGAAGAGCGCCGAGAGCACGATCAGGGCCACGGTCACGCCGGTGACGGCCCAGGGGTTGCTGGTCATCGGGTCTCCTCACCGGCACGCAGCTCGGCCAGCAGCTGCTCGGAGGTGTCGGTCCGGACGGGCAGGGTCGCCCGCACGCGGGCGGGGACGTGGCGCTCGACCTCGAGCACCTCGAGGTGCAGGTGCTCGGCCACCCGCTCGCCCTCGTCGAGCAGCGTGGAGGGGTCGAGCGGCAGCTCGACCTCGACGGCGTCGCCGACCTCGGGCAGGCCGCCGTACGCCGCGATCACGAGGCCGCCGATGGTCTCGAAGTCGCCGGTCGGCAGGTCGCGGCCGATGGTGCGCTCGACCTCGTCGACATGCAGGTCACCGGACATGGTCCAGCTGCCGTCGTCGGCGGGCACCTCCTCCTCGGTGCGCGGGTCGTGCTCGTCCTCGATCTCGCCGACCAGCTCCTCGGCGAGGTCCTCGGCGGTGAGCACGCCGTCGTAGCCGCCGTACTCGTCGAGCACGATGGCCATCTGCGCCTTCTCGGCCGCCATGGCCCGCAGGGCGTCGGGCAGGCCCATCAGCGTCGCGACCATGACGGTCTCGCGCATCAGCTCGCGGGCGGTCAGTGGGGAGTCGTGGCCCGCGACCAGCACGTCCTGCAGGTGCACGACGCCGACGACCTCGTCGTCCTCGTCGAGCACCGGGTAGCGCGAGTGGCCGGTCGACATGACCTGCCACAGCTCGGCGACGGTGTCGTCGGGGTCGACGGTGTCGACCCGCGAGCGCGGCACCATGGCGTGCTCGACGTCCTCCTCGGGGAAGTCGAGCACGCGGTCGAGCAGCACCGACAGCTCCTCGGGCAGGTCACCGCTGTCGCGCGAGTCGGCCACGATGTGCTCGAGGTCGCGCGCCGTGGCGGCGTGCTCGACGTCGTGCACCGGCTCCATCTTGAAGGCCCGCAGCAGCGCGTTGGAGGCGGCGTCGAAGACCTTGATGAGCCAGCCGAAGGCGCCGAGGTAGACGGCCGTCGACGTCGCGAGGCGCACGGCGACGGGCTCCGGCCGCGCGATGGCGAGGTTCTTGGGGAACAGCTCGCCGAAGAGCATCTGGATGAAGGTCGAGGCGATCAGCGCCACGGCCGTGCCGATGCCGAGGCCGACCGAGGCGGGCACGTCGATGCCGCCGAGGGCCTCCTCGATGGCGCGACCGATGAACGGCTCGGCGACGTAACCGACCAGCAGGGCGGTCACGGTGATGCCGAGCTGGGCGCCGGACAGCATGAACGACGTACGACGGGTGATGCCGAGCGCGCGCTCGGCGGCGGCGTCACCCTTGGCCGCGCGGGCGTTGAGCCGCGAGCGGTCGACAGACATGTAGCCGAACTCCTGGGCCACGAAGTAGCCCGTCAGGGCCGTGATGGCCAGCACGATGAGGAGTCCGACGAGCAGGTCGAGGACCCACATCAGGACACCACCGCCGCGGGAGCGTCAGCGAGGACGGCGGCCGGGTCGGCAGCCGGAAAGGTCAGCAGCAGGGGCCCAGAGGGCCTCGGACTGTCGTGCTCCATCGGGGCGGGTGTCTCTCCTGGTTCGACGGGTGCGGAACGACCATGATGCCGGACGTCCCCACGGCAGGCGACCCGAACCGGCGCGCCGCGCCTCGGCGCGTGAGCCGGAGCACGGTGACGGGCTCGCTCGGAGCCGGTGACAGGAGTCGAACCCGCGACATCCTCTTTACAAGAGAGGCGCTCTACCAACTGAGCTACACCGGCGCGCGCCTCTCGGCGCGGGGCCATCGTAGTCAGGGCCGGTGCAGCAGCCGGCGGCCCACTCGCCGGTCGAGCTCGTCGGGGCCACCGCACCCTTCGTGGCTCGGGCCTGGCGGCCCTCGCACCTCAGGGAGCGGAGAGCGCCGCACCCTTCGTGGCTCGGGCCTGGCGGCCCTCGCACCTCAGGGAGCGGAGCAGCCCGTCACCCGATCCCTGAGGAGCCCGCGAGGGAGGAGCGGGCGTCACGAAGGGGCGGGATCCTCACGAGCGGGCGGGGCGGGTGGAGACGAGGACGGCGACCTTGTCGATGCGGTGCTCGGGGTTCTTGAACTCGTCGGACCAGTAGTTGCCCTCGGCGTGGTCCTCCGGGGTCCGGCAGGTCGACAGGGTGAGGAAGGGGCGGGTGGGGCTGGCGCGGGGGCGTCCGGGCACCGCGGCCGACTGCTGACGCAGCGACCGCGGGGAGCGGAAGCTCGTCTGCCGGGTCGTGGTCACGCGGTAGCGGAAGACGGTGGCGCCCGAGCGCACCCGGACCACGTCACCACGTCCGAGCAGCGGCAGGTCGCCGAGCGGGGCGCCGAGGCTGGTGCGGTGGCCGGTGACGAGGAAGTTGCCGACCTCGCCCGGCCCGACGAGACCACCGCTGCCGCGAGGCGAGGCCATCAGCCCGCGGTCCTGGATCGCGGTGCCGGGCCCGTCGTCGGGGGTGCCGCGGTAGCGCACGACGGGCACGTCGACGAGACCCAGGCGCGGCACCGACACGAACGACCGTCGCGGCTCCGGCCGCTCGAGGGCGGGCACGGCGTCGCCACGCACCCGGGGCGGCGGCTCGGTGACGGGCCTGACGTCGTCCTCGCCGAGGTGGACCGTCGGGGTCCGCGAGGGCGTCGAGGCCGGGTCGGGCGGGCTGCTGCTGCAGCCGAAGACGACCGCCCCCAGGAGCACCAGGGCCGCTGCCGTCCTCATCTCGCCACCGTACGCCGCGGTGCCCCGGCCTACGGCTCGTCGGGGAAGGCGTCCCCGGCGGCGTCCTCGGGGGCGGGCGGGGACGGGGTCGAGCTGGGCTGCTCGAGCTGCTCCTCGGTGGGGTCGTCGAGGTCGAGCTCGACGTAGTCCTGCACCGTGATCCGGCCGCGGGTGTCGACGTCGACGGGCTGGAGGCCGACGGGCCGGCCGTCGCGGAAGGTCAGCAGTGTGAACTGGGCGTCGCGGCGCAGCTTGCTGCCGATCGCGATGGCGTACGCCGCTCCCCCGGTGGTGCCGTTGGTGTAGGTGTAGCCGATCTCGCCGTTGGCGCCCTCGACCGCGTCGGGGCCGACCTGGGCGTGCAGGTGGCCGGCGACGACGAGGTCGGCGCACCCCTGCGCGAGCGCCTCGCGGCCGAGGTTGGCGTCGTGCACGACGAGCAGGTTCGTCCGGTCGCCGTCGGCGTCGCGGGCGCACACGTCGTCGGCGATCGCCTGCTCGACCTCGGTGAACGACAGCCCGCTCTCGTCGCGCCAGGTGCCGAGCCCGCTGGAGCGCGGGTCGTCGATGCCGGTGACGCGCACGCCGTCGAGGTCGACGGGCTCGCCGTCGAGGTGGGTCCAGCCGCGCTCGGCGAGGTAGCCGGCCACGAAGTCGCCGTGGTCGTGGTTGCCCGAGATGCTGAACCGGTGCTCGTAGCCCTCGAAGGCGGCGTCGAGCGAGTCGAGGCTGAAGGCCTCCCACGGCTCGCCGGTCGAGGTGTCGTCGCCACCGGTGATGACGGCGGTGGCGCCCGCGGCGTCGGCGGCACGGCGCACGACAGCGTCCATGCCGATGTTGTCGTGCCGGTCGGTCACCAGCACCGCGACGGTGTCGCCGTCGTCGGGCGTGCGGAAGTCGTCGGCCACGTCGTCGACGCGCTCGAGCACGTCGTCGTAGAACCGCGTCGACCGGTCGTAGGTGTCGAGCGCGCTCTGCAGCAGCCGCCGCGTGCCGGTGGTGAACATGCCGCCCTGCACCTGCCAGCCGGCCAGCTCGGTCGGCACCTGCAGGTCGGGGTAGGCGTCGCCCAGCGACAGCCAGGTGTCGTCCTGCACGGGTGTGGGGCGCTCCTCCCAGGGCTTCGGCAGCAGCACGATCACCAGCCCCAGCACCACGACGTACGCCGCCCACCCGCGCCAGGTGCGCGGCGTGCGGGTGGCCACGCCGGCCAGCTGGCGGCGCCGGCCGACGCCCAGCAGCAGCCAGAGCCCCGGCAGCACCAGGCCCGCGAGGGTGCCTCGGACCAGCGCGTCGCCGACCTGGCCCCGCACCACCTCGGTGACGCGTCGCTGCTCGGCGTCGGGGTGCGCGGCGATGGCGGCGTACCGCTCGGCCACCTCCGTGGCGGTGTCGGCCGTGGTCTTGCCCATGACGACGTCGACGCCGACCCGGCCCTCGGCGGGCAGCCGCAGGTCGGGCAGGTAGGGGCCGGTGCGGAGCTGCACCCAGCCGTCGAGGGTCGGCGTGACCACGGCGTCGTGGCCGGCGACCACGCTCTCGCGGCCGTCGTGGGTGAAGGCGTAGAGCGTCACCGGGACCGCGACCGCTGCCCACACCAGCAGCAGCGCGAGCGCCTCGAGCACGACCCGTCGACGGGGGCGCCGGGTGGTCGGGGCGCTCACACCCACGCTCAGCCCGCCTCGGCCCGGGCGCGCGAGATGGCGTAGAGCGCGACGCCGGCGGCGACGCCGGCGTTGAGCGACTCGACGGACGCGGCCATCGGGATCGAGACCAGCTGGTCGCAGGTCTCGGCCACCAGCCGGGACAACCCGCCGCCCTCGGCGCCGACCACGAGCACGAGCGGCCCCGTGGCGAGGTCGAGGTCGGGCAGGTCGACGTCGCCGTCGGCGGCCAGACCGACCACCATGCAGCCCGCCTCCTGGTAGGCCTTCAGCTGCCGCACCAGGTTGGTGGCCTGCGCGACGGGCAGCCGCGCGGCGGCGCCGGCCGAGGTCTTCCAGGCCGAGGCCGTCATGCCGGCCGCTCGCCGCTCGGCCACGACGACGCCGTGGGCGCCGAAGGCTGCGGCGGACCGCACGACCGCGCCGAGGTTGCGGGGGTCGGTGACGGAGTCGAGCGCGACCACGAGGGCCGCCTCGTCGTTGGCGGCGGCGTCGTCGAGCAGGTCGTCGGGGTGGGCGTACTCGAAGGCGGGGATCCGCGCCGCGACGCCCTGGTGCACCGCGCCGCTCGTCAGCCGGTCGAGCTCGACGCGCGGCACCTCGAGCAGCGAGATGCCCTGGTCGGCCGTGGTCGCGAAGATCTCGCGCAGCCGGCCGTCGCGCTCGGCACCCTCGGCGAGGTAGACGCCGGTCACGGGCACGCCCGCGCGCAGCAGCTCGACGACGCTGTTGCGCCCGGCCACCCACTCGGCGTCGCCCCCGCGCGGCGTACGACGCTGCGGCCGGCCCTGCTGCGTCTTGGCGGTGCGGCGGGCGTCCTTGTAGGCCTTGTGGTTGGGCCGCTCGGCCGCCTTGGGGGTCGGCCCCTTGCCCTCGAGGCCCTTGCGGCGCCGGCCGCCCGACCCCGCGGTCGGGTTGCCCTTGGAGGAGGTGCGGGTCGCACCCTTGCGCTTGGAGTTGCCGGCCATCAGCGTCGCCCCGCGATCGTCCAGGTGGGTCCGGTCGGGGTGTCCTCGACCTCGACGCCGGCGGCCTTGATGCGGTCGCGGATGGCGTCGGCGGTGGTGAAGTCCTTGGCGGCCCGCGCCTCGGCGCGCTGCTCGAGCAGGCCCTGCACCAGGGCGTCGACGACACCGTGCAGGTCGCCCGCACCGGCCTTGGACGGCTCGGGCTCGAGGCCCAGCACACCGAGCATCGCGCGGACCTCGGCGGCCTCGGCGGCGGCGTCGCCGCCCTCGGCGAGCGCGCGGTTGCCGCGTCGTACGGTCTCGTGGAGCACCGCGACCGCGGCGGGCGTCGACAGGTCGTCGTCCATCGCGGAGGCGAAGGCCTCGGGCACCTCGCCCGCCTCGCCGGGGCCGACGCGCTCGAGGAAGCCCTCGACGCGCTGGTAGCCCGCGGCCGCCTCGTCGAGCGCCTCGAAGCCGAACTCCACCGTCGAGCGGTAGTGGCTCGCGACCATGTAGTAGCGCAGCTCGACGCCGCGCACCCGCTCGAGCACGGCCGGCACCCGCAGCGTGTTGCCGAGCGACTTGCTCATCTTCTCGCCGGCGGTGGTGATCCAGGCGTTGTGCAGCCAGTACGCCGCGAAGTCGCGGCCGGCGGCACGGCTCTGCGCCTGCTCGTTCTCGTGGTGGGGGAAGCGCAGGTCGACGCCGCCGCCGTGGACGTCGAAGGCGTCGCCGAGGTACTTGCCGGCCATGGCCGAGCACTCGATGTGCCACCCCGGGCGGCCGCGGCCCCACGGGCTCGGCCAGCTCGCGGTCAGCGGCTCGCCGTCCTTGTGGCCCTTCCACAGCGCGAAGTCGCGCGGGTCGCGCTTGCCGCGGGGGTCGGCGTCGGGCGCGGCCTCCATGTCGTCGACCGCCTGGCGGGTGAGCTCGCCGTACGACGGCCAGGAGCGCACGTCGAAGTAGACGTCGCCCGATCCGTCGCCGGCGGCGTAGGCGTGGCCGCGCTCGACCAGCTCGCCGATCAGCTCGAGCATCTCCGGCACGTGGCCGGTCGCGAGCGGCTCGTAGGTCGGCGGCAGCACCCGCAGCGCGTCGTAGACGCGGGTGAGCTCGCGGGCGACCTCGTAGGCGAGGTTGTACCAGGGGCGGCCCTGGTCGGCCGCGGTCGCGAGGATCTTGTCGTCGATGTCGGTGACGTTGCGGACGAGGTCGACCTCGAGCCCGCTGGCGGTCAGCCAGCGGCGCAGCACGTCGAAGGAGACCGCCGAGCGCACGTGGCCGACGTGGGGCTCGGACTGCACGGTGAGGCCGCAGACGTAGACCGACGCCCGTCCCGGGGTGCGGGGGACGAAGTCGCGCACGGAGCGCGTCGCGGTGTCGTAGAGCCGGAGTGCCACCGGGCAATCCTAGGGATCGACCCCGACCCGGCCCGACTCGACCGGATCGACCTCCCGTGAAGTGCCCTGAGTTGCACCATTCTGGTGCGGATGTGACGGATGAGTCCTACTGTGACTTACATGTCGCGTCTTCCCCAGATCCTGCGCGGCCGGACCACCCTCTCGGCCCACCGCATCCGCCTCGTCCCCCTGCTCGTCCCCGCCGTCGCGCTGGCGCTCGCCGCCGGCACGGCCCCGACCCCCGCCCACGCACTCGTCCAGGCCGCCGCGCCGCGCACCCCCGACACCCAGACCACCCACACCTTCCGCCAGGTCACCACCGACGCCCAGCTCGAGGCCGGCGCCGTCGGCCGCGGCCTCAGCGTCTCCGGCGGCTCGCTGCGCCTCACCGACCCCGCGGCCGCGACCACCACGTCGTACGCCGGCCAGACCTGGCGCACCGCCGCTTGGACCTCGGTGTGGACCCGGCCCGGCCACGGCTTCACCGAGCTCATCCCGTCGTGGGAGGCCCGCACGCCCGTCGGCACCTTCGTCACGGTCAGGGCACGCGTCGCCGCCGGCACCGCCACCAGCGGCTGGAAGGTGCTCGCGCGCTGGACCGGCCACGACGACGGCTTCCGCCGCACCTCCGCCGGCACCCAGGCCGACGCCCTCGCCTCGGTCGCCACCGACACCGTCCGCGCCGCCCGCCGGGTCACGCTGACCCGCTACCAGCTGCGCGTCGAGCTGCACCGCCTCCAGAACAGCTCCAGCAGCCCGGTGCTGCGAAGCGTTCAGGCCGTCGCCAGCCGGCTCGGGCCGCTGCCCGCCACCAGCCGGCCGCTGTACGGCGCCCGCTCGCTCGCCGTCCCGCGCTTCTCCCAGATGGTGCACCGCGGCCGCTACCCGCAGTGGGGCGGCGGCGGCCAGGCCTGGTGCTCGCCGACGGCGCTCGCCATGGTGCTGAAGTTCTACGGCAGGCTGCCGGCCGCCGCGTCGTACTCCTGGGTCGACCGCAGCCGCGGCGACCGCGTCGTGCCCGCCGTGGCGCGCTCGGTCTTCGACCACGGCTACGACGGGGCCGGCAACTGGGCCTTCAACACGGCGTACGCCAGCAACCGCGCGGGCAGCGCCTTCGTGACCCGGCTGCGCGACCTGCGCGACGTCGAGCGCTTCGTCGCCGCGGGCGTGCCGCCGGTGGTGTCGGTCTCGTTCTCCCGCGGCCAGCTGCGCGGTGCCCCGATCAGCAGCACCGCCGGCCACCTGGTGGTCGTCCGCGGCTTCACCGCCTCCGGCGACGTGCTGGTCAACGACCCCGCCGCCCCGACCAACGCCTCGGTCTCGCGCACCTACGACCGCGCGCAGTTCGAGCGGGCCTGGCTGTCGAGGTCCCGTGGCCTGACCTACCTCGTCACGACGCCCACCTCTCCCCTGCCCCAGGCCACCCGCCTCCTGCCCTGACCCCTCCCACGACCGGCCGTCGCCCCCATCGGGGTCGGCGGCCGGTCGTGGTGCGTCCGGGTCTCGCAAACTTGCGGGCTCGGGCCCCCCTCAGCCCGCTTCGAAGCGGACCGAGGGCCAGCCGGTGGCGCCGTCGGGGAGCACGTCGGCGACGGCCGCGGTCTGGGTCTCGCCGGAGGTGTCGGTGGCGCAGCAGACGACCTCGTGCTCGCCCGGGCCGACATCGACCGCGAGCGCCCACTGGACCCAGGTGTCGGCCGACGGCACCCGGCCGAGCCGGGCCTGCTGCCACGGCCCGCCGTCGACCTGCACCTCGACCGCCTCGATCCCGGTGTGCTGGGCCCAGGCGACGCCGGCGACGGTGACCGAGCCGGACGCCACGGAGTCGCCGTCGCGCGGCACGTCGATGCGCGACATGGT
The DNA here is from genome assembly GCF_054777915.1 of Nocardioides marmoraquaticus. Classification (NCBI taxonomy): domain Bacteria; kingdom Bacillati; phylum Actinomycetota; class Actinomycetes; order Propionibacteriales; family Nocardioidaceae; genus Nocardioides; species Nocardioides marmoraquaticus. The sequence goes on from NZ_BAAHAA010000006.1 coordinate 28,501, forward strand.
CTTGATCGGGCCCTTCTCGCCCCAGCCGCGGTCGGTCCAGTACGCCGAGATCTCGTCGTAGCGCGACACCTCGAGGTCGACCACCCACTTGGTCGCCGACACGTAGCCGTAGAGCCCGGGCACCACCACCCGCACCGGGAAGCCGTGCTCGACGGGCAGCGGCTCGCCGTCCATCGCGAGGGCCAGCAGCGCGTCGCGGTCGTCGGTGAGGGCGGCGAGCGGGGTGCCGCAGGTCCAGCCGTCGGCGGAGGTCTGCAGCACCGCGTCGGCACCGGGCAGCGGGCCGGCCTCGGCCAGCAGCTCGCGCACGGGTACGCCGCTCCACCGCGCGTTGCCGACCAGGTCGCCGCCGACGGGGTTCGACACGCACGTCAGGGTCACCCACGTCTCGCTGAGCCCGCGGGCGACGAGGTCCTCGTAGGAGACGGTCAGCTCGCGCTCGACCATGCCGTGGATGCGCAGCCGCCACTCCTCCGGGCGGATCGCGGGCGGCGCGATGGCGGTGTGGATGACGTAGAAGTCGTCGACCGGCGTGCGCCACGGCGCCACCCCGTCGACGCCGAGGGAGGCACCCCCGGGCACCACGACCGGCGTGACCGGGAGCCGCAGCAGCCGGCGGGCGGCCTCGACGCTGCGGCGCGCCCCGCCCGCGGCACGCCCCGCCACCGCGACCACGCCGGACACCAGGACGGCGAGAGCGGCCCGCTGGAGGAACCGGCGGCGCGACTCCGACACCGCGGCGGCGGGCGACAGCAGCGGTGCGCCCAGCACCCGCAGCACCACCGCCCAGGTCGCCAGGCCCGCGAGCACCGAGAGCACCGCGCCCATCGCGGGCGCCGTGCGGCTCAGCACGGCGGCGAGACCGGTGCCGGCCAGCACCAGCAGCACCACCCCCGGCACGGCGGGAGCCCGCTGCGACCAGCTGGCGGCGTACCCCACGAGCAGGAGGACCGCGACCACCGTGCCGGTCAGCAGCACCGGCTTGCCCGCCTCGCCGAGCAGCCGCAGCGCCAGCTCGACCACGGGGCCGGGCGTCAGGTCGCGCACGCTCGCGGCCACGGCGTCGACCGGGGTGGTCTCGGAGCGCAGCGCCCAGGCGACCCCCTCGCTCACCGCGAGGCCGCACGCGGCGGCGACCACACCGGCGAGGGCGAGCAGCCACCGCGTGGCGCGCGGCCCGCGCACGGCGGGGGTCGCGGAGCCTTGGGCGCGCTCGACGGTAGTCATTCCTCCATGGTCGCGCACGGTGGGAGCGGGCCGGCGGACCAGGGACGGGGCACGGCATGATGCGGCGCATGGTCGAGGAGCTGCGCGTCGGGATCGGCACCGACGTCCACCGGCTGGTCGAGGGCCGCCCGATGCGGATGGCGGGCCTCGCCTGGCCCGACGAGGCCGAGGGGCCGGAGGGCCACTCGGACGGCGACGTCGTGCTGCACGCCTGCTGCGACGCGCTCTACTCCGCCGCCGGGCTCGGCGACCTCGGCAGCAACGTCGGCACGGGCGACCCCCGCTGGGCCGGCGCGTCGGGCCACGACCTCCTCGCCGAGGCGCTGCGCCGGGTGCGCGAGGCCGGCTGGGAGGTCGCCAACGTCGCCTGCCAGCTCGTCGGCAACCGGCCCAGGCTGGCACCCCGGCGCGCCGAGGCCGAGGCGCTGCTGCGCGAGCGCCACGGCGTCGTGGTCACGCTGAGCTCGACCACCACCGACGGCCTCGGGCTGACCGGCCGCGGCGAGGGCGTGGCCGCCGTCGCGACCGCGCTGCTGGTGCGGGCTCGCTGAGGCCACGCGGCGGTGGTGCCACCATGGGCAGCGTGAGACCCGGACGAGGCACCCTGCTGATCTCCTCCGCCACGCTCGCCGACCCGAACTTCGCCCGCACGCTGGTGCTCGTGCTCGACAGCCACGACGACGGCGCCCTCGGCGTCGTGCTCAACCGCCCGGCCACGACCGGCGTCGACGAGGTGCTCGCCGGGTGGGGCGACCTCGTCTCCGAGCCGCGCGTGCTGTTCTCCGGCGGCCCGGTCGAGGGCAGCGCCGCGGTCGCCGTGGGCCTGCTGGCGGGCAGCGGCCTGCCTCCGGTCTGGCAGCCGCTCACCCCGACCCTCGGAGTGGTCGACCTCGACCAGCCGCCCTCCGCGTACGTCGGCCACCTCGCGGGGCTGCGCATCTACGCCGGGTACGCCGGCTGGGGCGCGGGCCAGCTCGAGGGCGAGATCGACGAGGGCGCGTGGCACCTCGCGCCCGCCCTCGACAGCGACCTGTTCCACGCCGAGCCCGATGCGCTGTGGCGCGAGGTGCTGCGGCGCCAGCCGGGTCAGGTGGCGATGCTGTCCACCCTGCCGACCGACGCGACGATGAACTGAGGCCCGATGACCCGGAGCGACCTGCGCACCAGCGACGGCCACCGGCTCGCCGTGTCGACGTACGGACCCGACGACGCCCCGGTCACCGTCTTCCTCGCCCACTGCTGGACGCTCAACCAGCACGACTGGCACTACCAGGTGCGCGACCTGATGGCCGAGTTCGGCCACCGGGTGCGGATCGTGACGTGGGACCACCGCGGCCACGGCGAGTCCGACCCCGTACGCCGCTCCGAGGCGACCGTCGAGCTGCTCGCCCGCGACTGGGGCGAGCTGGTCGACGAGCTCGCGCCGACAGGTCCGCTCGTGCTGGCCGGTCACTCCATCGGCGGCATGGCGCTGATGGCGCTCGTGGAGCTGCGGGCCGACCTCTTCGACCGGGTCGTCGGGGTGGCACTGGTCTCGACGTCGGGCGGTCGCCTCGACACCGTCACGCTCGGCCTGCCCGAGGCCGGGCCGCTGGTACGAGCGCAGATCCCGCGACTGCTCGACCTGCGCTCGCGCACGCTGTCGCGCCGCGCCCGTCGCCGCGCCCCCGTCGCCGAGCGGCTGGTGATGCGTGGCCTCGTCTTCGGCACCCCGATGCGGCTGGCCGACGCGGCGCTCGCCGTCGAGGGCCTGATCTCGTGCCCCGGCGACACGGTGGTGGGGTTCTACCGCGACTTCATGCAGCACGACCGGGTCGAGGTGCTCGAGATCCTGGGCGACATCCCCACCCACGTGCTCGTCGGCAGCAAGGACGTGCTCACCCCGCCGTCGCACGCGCGCCGCATCGCCGAGCACGCCCCGGGCGCCACGCTGACCGTCGCCCCCGGAGCCGGCCACATGCTGCCGCTCGAGCGCGAGGTGCTGGTCTCCGGCACGCTCGCCCGCCTCGTCCGCCCGTACGCCGCCTCGGCCGCCGACCCGGCGCGGCCCCTGCGCCGGGCCCGGGCCTCGTGAGCGTCCCCCGCGCCGCGGCGGTGCTGCTCGCCGCCGGGTCCGGCACCCGGGTCGGCCACGAGCGCAACAAGGTGCTGCTGCCGGTGCTCGGCGTGCCCCTGCTCGCGCACTCGGTGCGCACCGTGCTCGACGTCGAGGGCGTGACCCGCGTGGTGCTGGTCTGCCGCCCCGAGGACCACGACGAGGTGCAGGACGCCGTGTCGCCGCACCTCGGCCCGCACGACCTGTGGCTGGTCGAGGGCGGCCCCGCCCGCCACGACTCCGAGTGGCAGGCGCTGCAGCCGCTCGCCGCCGAGGTCGACGCCGGCGAGATCGAGGTCGTCGCGGTGCACGACGCCGCCCGCCCCCTCGCCCCCGCCGCGCTGTGGCGCCGGGTGGTCGACGCGGCAGCGCGGCACGGCGGCGCGCTCCCGGTGACCCGGCCCGCGGGGATCGTCGGTCGCGACGGCCGGCCTGCGGCCGCGGTCGCTGCCGTGCAGACGCCGCAGGCCTTCCGCGCCCGGCCGCTGCTGGCGGCGTACCGGCGGGCGGCGGAGACCGGTTTCACCGGCACCGACACGGCGTCGTGCCTGGAGCACTTCGGGTTCTTCGACGACCTCGAGCTGGTCGGGGTGCCGAGCGGGCCCGACAACCTCAAGGTCACCTTCCCCGAGGACCTCGCCCTCGCCGAGGAGCTGCTGGCCCTCAGGCCCGACGCTGCTCCACCCGGCTGAGCGCGGCCAGCACCTCGAGCTCGGCCTCGTCGGCGACGCGACGGCCGAGGGGCGGCGCCGGCAGCTGCCGCACCGGGAACCGCGCCGCGAGCACGGTCACCAGCGCCGGGAGGTCGCGCACGTCGGGCTCCTCGGCCAGCGCCTCGACCACCGTCGCGGGCAGCACCACCGGCGAGGCGACCGCGACGAGCGCGTCCCGGTCGAGCGTCTCGCCGAGGCGCAGCGTGCCGTCGTCCTCGACCCCCGCGACCTGCTTGACGGTGTCGGTCACGGGCCGGCAGCCGACCACGACCGCGCCGGTACGCCTGCACTCCTCGACCGCCTCGGCGAGGAACGACGCCGGCACCAGCGGGCACAGCGGGTCGTGCACGACCAGCACGCGGCCGGCCTCGCGCACCTGCTCCCACGCCACCGACAGGTCGTAGAGCTCGGCCCCCGCCGTCGTCAGCGCCCACGACGCCGCGGCGAGCAGCGACTCCCCGTGCACCAGGGCGAACGGCAGCGACCCCCGCCCCTCGACCGGCACCACCCCCAGCGCGGGCTCGACCTCGTCGTACGCGTCGTCGCTCACGTGGTCAGGCTAGGGGCAGGGCTCCTGGCGCAAAGTCACTGGTTAGCCAGTGACTTGGTCACTGAGCGCGGCAAGCAACAGTGGTTCAGCGTCAGACTTCGTGGCTCAGCGAGCCGGCGCGGGTCTTCCCGCGCGGACAGACCCACCCCCGGACCACCCCGTGACGCACCGAACCCCCGGGACGGCGTCCCGGGGGTTCGGTCGGTGGATCGGTGACGAGGACCCGTCAGGAAGCGAGCACCTCGTCGAGGAGGGTCTCGGCCTTGTCCTCGTTGGTGTGCTCGGCCAGGGCCAGCTCGGAGACGAGGATCTGGCGGGCCTTGGCGAGCATGCGCTTCTCGCCGGCCGACAGGCCACGGTCGCGCTCGCGGCGCCACAGGTCGCGGACGACCTCGGCCACCTTCATCACGTCGCCGCTGTGCAGCTTCTCCAGGTTGGCCTTGTAGCGGCGCGACCAGTTGGTGGGCTCGTCCGGCACGACGGCACGGAGCACCTCGAAGACGCGGTCGAGCCCGTCCTTGTCGACGACGTCACGGACGCCGACCAGGTCGAGGTTGCACGCAGGCACGCGGACCACGAGGTCCTGCTGGGCGACGATCCTCAGCACGAGGTACTGACGCTCCTCGCCCTTGATCGTGCGCATCTCGATGTCTTCGATGACCGCGGCCCCGTGATTCGGATAGACAACCGTTTCGCCGACAGTGAAAGTCATATGGATGTGTTCCCCTTTCGAGGTGACCAGTCTAACACGCGACTGGACCACGGATGAAGCCTGTTTCTGCAGGTCAGGCCCACATTGAGGGCTTGACAAAGGTCCACTTCGTGTGCCGCGCGGGGCCCTCGGTGGCCCGCTCGGCGCGCCTCCTGGCACCCCCGTCGACCCGTTGCCCGGGGCAACGTCGTGCCCTCTCGACGAGGGTCCTCCGATTGCCCGAACCCTGGGTCTGACCTGGCCCGATGGTCCATGATCGGAGCATGAGCACGCAGTCGACCACGGGGTCCGGAGAGCGGTCGTCAGCCACGTCGCCCGAGGCTGCCGACGGCGCCGCGACGCAGCCGCGCGGACACGCCCGCACGGCATCGGAGAAGAGCAGCCCGAGCGCAGCCCGAACGCCGGGGCAGCTGCGCTCGCTGCTCCGCGCCGCGCACCCGCGCCAGGCGCTCGCCGTCGCCGTCGTGGTCGGCCTGCTCGTCGCGCTCATGGGCCGCCCGCCGCGCGAGTGGGCCGCGAGCGCGGCCGCCGTCCTGGTGGTGCAGCTGTTCCTCGGCCTGCTCGACGACCTGTGGGACCTCGAGGAGGACCGCGCCACCCAGGCGCCCGGCAAGCCGCTGGCGGCCGGGCACGTCGCGACCGGCAACGCGACGTACGCCCTCGCCGTGCTCTTCCTGCTCGCCGTGCCGCTGTCGCTGCAGAACGGCGTCGTCGCCGGCCTGTGGCTGCTCGGCACGCTCGTCGTCGGCGTCGTCCACCACCGCTGGCTGCACCGCGGACTGCTGTCGTGGGTCGGCTGGGCGGCGACCTTCGCGATGCTGACCGCCTTCGTCAGCTGGGGCGGCTGGGGCAACCAGGCCGAGGGCTCGGCCCCCGTCACGTCCTTCGCCGTGCTCGCCGCCGTGCTCGGCGTCCTGGTGCACGTCGCGACCGCGCTGCCCGACCTCGTCACCGACAACCGCGGCAGCGTCCGGCACCTCCCGCTGCGGGTGGCGCTGCGCACCGGCGCACCCCGGCTGTTCTGGGCCACGGCGGTCGCGCTGGTGGTCGTCGTCGCGGCCATGGTCTACGTGGCCCTCACGCAGGGCATCGCGCTCTGAGCCGATAGGCTCGCGGCGCTCACGGGGTACGCGTCGTACGACGCTCCCGCCGCGCGAGCCACTCGACCGACGCCGAGAGGACCCACCCATGCCGAGCCGCACCCGCCGTCGTGCCGCTGCCGCCTCCATGCTGCTCGCCGCCTCCGGGTTGACCGCGTGCGGCTTCGGCGTGCAGACGAACCAGCCCTACCAGCCGGCCGTCGGCCCCAACCAGAGCGAGGGCCGGATCAGTGTCCTCGGCACCACGGTCGTCGTCGAGGGCGAGGAGACCGCCCAGCAGGGCACGCTGTCGACCAACATCGTCAACGACGACCTCTCCGAGGGCGTGGCGCTCGACTCGGTCACCAGCGACGACGACGTGCAGGTCGAGCTGCTCGAGCCGATCGAGGTCGGGCCGCAGGCGGGCCTCGACCTCTCCGACACCGGCGCCGTCCTCGTCACCGGCGAGCTGACCCCCGGCGCCTACGTCGCCCTCACCTTCGTCTTCGACAACGGCACCGAGATCCCGATCGACGTGCCGGTCGTCAACGACCTCCCGCCCTTCGACGAGGTCACCCCCGCCGAGGGCACGCCGTCGTCCGAGCCCAGCAGCAGCCCCGGCACGTCGCCCTCCGAGGACGTCTCCCCGAGCGCCGGACCGTCGTCCAACCCCGACGAGCCCAGCGACGGCGAGGGCTCCGGCGCCGACTCCACCAACGAGGACAACTGATGGCTCGCACCCTCATCCTGCTCCGCCACGGCGAGAGCGACTGGAACGCCAAGAACCTCTTCACCGGCTGGGTCGACGTCGCCCTGACCGACAAGGGCCGTACCGAGGCCGTCGCCGGGGGCGAGCTGCTCGTCGAGGAGGGTCTGCTCCCCGACGTGGTGCACACCTCGCTGCTGCGCCGCGCCATCACCACCGCCCACCTCGCGCTCGACGCCGCCGACCGCCACTGGATCCCGGTGCACCGGTCGTGGCGGCTCAACGAGCGCCACTACGGCGCGCTGCAGGGCAAGGACAAGAAGGCGACCCTCGAGCAGTACGGCGAGGAGCAGTTCATGACCTGGCGCCGCAGCTTCGACGTGCCGCCTCCGCCGATCGACGCCGACGACGAGTGGTCGCAGGCCGGCGACGCCCGTTACGCCGACCTCGGCGACGAGCTCCCCGCCACCGAGTGCCTCAAGGACGTCATCGCGCGGATGCTCCCCTACTGGGAGTCCGCGATCGTCCCCGACCTCGACGCCGGCCGCACCGTGCTCGTCGCCGCCCACGGCAACAGTCTCCGCGCCGTCGTCAAGCACCTCGACGGCATCAGCGACGACGACATCGTCGGTCTCAACATCCCCACCGGCCAGCCCCTCGTCTACGAGCTCGACGACTCCTACCAGCCGATCGAGAAGGGCGGCCGCTACCTCGACCCCGAGGCTGCCGCCGCCGCTGCTGCCGCCGTCGCCAACCAGGGCCGCTGAGCGCAGCTGCTCACCCGCCCAGGCGGGTCATCGGTGACGTCGTGGTCGCCGCGACAGTCACGACGTCACCGAGAAGGTCACGGAGTCGCGCCCCCGGGCCCGGAGCCCGACCGGTCGGCCTGGTCCGGGACTGGTCGGCCGAGATCGAGGCCGACCAGTGCAGAAGTACCCGGTCAACCGGGGATTTCTGCACACTCCTGAGGCTCGTGTGACTCACCGACCCGGCAGCGGCCGTCGCAGGGCGGCGGGGAGGCGGGCGGCGCCGGGGGCGTCGGGCGACGACGCGAGGGTGTCGTCGGGGTTGTAGAGCGTGCACGAGCGCAGCGACAGGCAGCCGCAGCCGATGCACCCGTCGAGGCCGTCGCGGAGTCGCTCGAGGGCGGCGATCTGCTCGTCGAGCCGGCCGCGCCAGCTGCGCGATATCCGCGCCCAGTCGGCGCGGTCCGGCGGCCGGCCGTCGGGAAGCCGGTCGAGCTCGGCACGGACCTCCTCCAGCGTCAGCCCCACGTGCGAGGCCGCACGGATGAACGCCAGCCGCCGCAGCACGTGCCGCTCGAACTCGCGCCGACCGCCCGGCGTACGGGTCGAGGAGATCAGCCCCTCGGCGTCGTAGTAGCGGATCGCCGAGGCGGCGTACCCGCTGCGGCGCGCCACCTCGCCGATGCCCAGCAGGTCGCGCGACCTCATCCGGACCACCCCTTGACCTCAAGTCGGCTTGAACTCCGAGAGTAGGTCACATGACCACACCCACACGACCCACTGCCCTCGTGACCGGCGGCTCCTCGGGCCTCGGCCTCGCCCTCGTACGACGCCTGGCCGGCACCGGCTGGCGCATCGTCACCGACGCCCGTGACGGCGACCGCCTCGCCACGGCGACCGCCGGGCTCGACGTCGAGCGCGTGCCCGGCGACGTCGCCGACCCCGACCACCGGGCCGCTCTGGCCGACCGCGCGAGCGGCGGCCTCGACCTCCTCGTCCTGGGCGCGAGCACGCTCGGCCCGCTGCCGATGCGGCCGCTGGCGGCGTACGGCGACGACCTCGCGCCGGCGCTGACCGACGTGCTGGTCACCAACGCCGTGGCCCACGCCGACCTGCTGCGGCGCCTCACCGACGCCCTGCGCCTGCGCGCGGGGGCCGCGGTGGCGATCAGCAGCGACGCCGGCGTCGCCCACTACGAGGGCTGGGGACCGTACGGCGCCTCCAAGGCCGCCCTCGACCACCTCGTGCTCACCGCCGCCGCCGAGACCGGGTTGCACGTCTACGCACTCGACCCCGGCGACATGCGCACCCCGATGCACGCCGACGCGTTTCCCGGCGAGGACATCGGCGACCGACCGCTGCCCGAGACCGTCGTCGACCCGTTGCTGCGGCTCGTCGACCGGCGTCCGGCGTCCGGGCGCGTCACCCTGGCCGACCTGGTGGTGCCGGCGTGAGCGCGCTCAGGGAGCGCAGCCGGGTGCGGTTCGAGGCCCCAGAGGGTGCCTTCGCGATGTCGCCGCCCGAGGCGCGCGGCCTGGCGCGCGACGACGTACGACTGCTCGTCGCGCGCGACGAGGGTGTCGCGCACGCACGGTTCCGCGACCTGGCCGACCACCTCGCTCCCGGCGACCTGGTCGTCGTCAACAACTCGGCGACGGTCCACGGCGAGGTCGACGCCCTCGCCGACGGCCGGCCCGTCGTGCTGCACGCCGCCACCCGCCTGCCCGGCGGCGACTGGGTCGTCGAGCTGCGGTCGTGGCCCGACGCCGACCGCGCCGTGCTCGACGCGCGCCCGGGCACCGTCGTGCGGGTCGGCGCGCTCGACCTGGTGCTGCGGGCGCCGTACCCCCGCGACGGCTCCTCCCCCACCGGCGAGGGCAACCGGCTGTGGCGCGCCCGGGTCGACGGCGACCTGAGGTCGCTGCTCGACCGCGTGGGGCGGCCGATCGCCTACGGCTACCTCGACCGCCGCTACCCGCTCGCCGACTACCAGAGCGTCTTCGCCCACGTGCCCGGCAGCGCCGAGATGGCCTCCGCCGGACGGCCCTTCACCGACGCGCTGCTGACCCGGCTCGTGGCCCGCGGCGTCGGCGTCGTCCCGATCACGCTCCACACCGGTGTCTCGTCGCAGGAGGCGGGCGAGGGGCCGCAGCCGGAGTGGTACGACGTCCCGCCCGCCACCGCGCGCGCCATCACCTCCGCCCGGGCCGCCGGGGGCCGGGTGGTCGCGGTCGGCACCACCGCGACCCGGGCGCTCGAGTCGGCGGTCGTCGGCGGCCGCGTCGAGGCGTCGTCGGGCTGGACGTCGCGGATCGTCACCCCCGCCGACCCGCCCGCGGTCGTCGACGGCCTCGTCACCGGCTGGCACGACGCCGAGGCCTCCCACCTGCTGCTCGTGGAGGCCGTCGCCGGCGCCGACCTCGCCCAGGCGGCGTACGACGCCGCCGTCGCCGAGCGCTACCAGTGGCACGAGTTCGGCGACTCCGCCCTGCTGCTGCCGTCCCGGGGATGAACCACGGCTGGCGCGCCCTGGTTACCCGCCCAGCCGGAAAATCGGTGACTTGTCGGCCGCCGCAACAGCCGACAAGTCACCGAGAAGGACGACAAGTCCCGCAGACGACGCACGACGGCCCGGCCCCCAGAAGGGGGCCGGGCCGTCGGGAGGCGTGCGTCACGCGTACTGGGGGTGCTCGCCGGTGACGAGGAAGACGACGCGGCGGGCGATGGAGACCGCGTGGTCGGCGATGCGCTCGTAGTAGCGGCCGAGGAGGGCGATGTCGACGGCGGGCTCGACGCCGTACTTCCAGTCGGAGCCGAGCAGCTCGCGGAAGGAGTTGCGGCGCAGCTTGTCCATCTCCTGGTCGATGAACTCCAGCTCCTCGGCGGCGCTGATGTCGTTGGCCTCGATGATGTGCTCGACCTTGGCGACCATGACCTCGGCGACGGCGGCCATGCGCTCGATGGTGGGGACGACGCCCTCGGGCACGGCCACCTCGGGCACCCGCAGGCGCGCGATCTTGGCGACGTGGACGGCGAGGTCGCCCATCCGCTCGAACTCGCTGACCATGCGCAGCGAGGCGACGAGCATGCGCAGGTCGCCGGCGACGGGGTTCTGCAGCGAGAGCACCTCGAAGGACCGCTCCTCGAGCTTCTCGCGGAGGCTGTCGATGCGGGCGTCGGCGCTGATGACCTTCTCGGCCTTGGCGGCATCGCCCTCGAGCAGCGACTCGGTGCCCTCGGTCAGGGCGGTGCGGACGAGCTGGGCCATCTGCACCAGGTCGCCGCGGATGGAGTCGAGCTGCTCGGAGAAGGCTTCACGCATGCGCATAACTTAGGCAGCCGCGGGTGAAGAGACGAAGTCAGTCCGTGAACGCGTGGTGAACGGCCCCGGAAAGGCTCTGGAAAGAGTCGTCGCGGGCCGGACGAGGCCGGACACCCTGCGTACAGTTGGCAGTCGTGGACCCGACACTGCAGGCCCTGCTCTTCGCGCTGCTCGGCGCGGTGCTGGGTGGCGGGACGGTCCTGGCGTTCCGCATCAGCGAGCGGCAGCGGCGTACGCCGCCCGCCCCGGAGCCCACGCTGCCCCCTGGCGTCGCCGCCGTGCTGTCGGTGCTGCGCTCGAGCGCGCTCGTCGTCGACGGCAGCGACGCGGTGCTCAAGGCCTCCGCCCCGGCCATCGCGATGGGGCTGGTGCGCGGCCAGCAGGTGACCGAGCGCGAGCTGGCCGACCTGGTGCGCCAGGTGCGCCGCGACGGCCAGATCCGCGAGACCGAGCTGACGATCCAGCGCGCCGGCCTCCCGCCGCGCCACGTCACCGCCCGCGTGGCGCCACTGAGCTCGCAGCTCGTGCTGGCGCTGGTCGAGGACCGCACCCGCGAGCGCCGGGTGGAGTTCATCCGCCGCGACTTCGTCGCCAACGTCAGCCACGAGCTGAAGACCCCGGTGGGCGCCATCAAGCTGCTCGCCGAGGCCGTCATCGACGCCTCCGACGACCCCGAGGCCGTGCAGCGCTTCGCCGAGCGCATGCAGAAGGAGAGCGACCGGCTCTCCCGGTTGGTGCAGCAGATCATCGAGCTGTCGCGGCTGCAGGGCGACGACCCCCTGGTCGAGCCCGTCGCCGTCGAGGTCGACGAGATCGTCGCCCGCGCGATCGACGAGAGCGCCACCGAGGCGCGCGCCCGCAGCATCGCCGTACGCCGCTCCGGCGACCAGGGCCTGGTGATGCTCGGCAACCGCGAGCAGGTGGCCGTGGCCCTCGGCAACCTCGTCGCCAACGCCGTCGCCTACTCGCCGGAGGGCTCGACCGTCGTGGTGTCGTCGTCGGGCACCCCCACCGCCGTCGAGATGGCCGTGACCGACCAGGGCATCGGCATCCCCGCCGGCGAGATCGACCGGATCTTCGAGCGGTTCTACCGCGTCGACCCCGCCCGCCACCGCTCCACCGGCGGCACCGGCCTCGGCCTGTCGATCGTCAAGCACGTCGCCGCCTCCCACGGCGGCCACGTCGACGTCTGGTCGGTCGAGGGCCAGGGCTCGACCTTCACCCTCACCCTTCCCCGCAAGCCCGGGCCGCTGCCCGAGGGCGGGGACGCCGGCGCGGCCGACCCGCGCTCGGCCTACCCGGCGGCGCAGCCCGACGCCGCCCAGCAGAAGGAGAACGCGTGACCCGCGTGCTAGTCGTCGAGGACGAGGAGAGCTACAGCGACGCCCTGGCGTACATGCTGCGCAAGGAGGGGTTCGAGGTCGCCATCGCGGCCACCGGCCCCGAGGCGCTCAGCGAGTTCGACCGCGCCGGCGCCGACATCGTGCTGCTCGACCTGATGCTCCCGGGGCTGCCCGGCACCGAGGTGTGCCGCCAGATCCGGCAGAGCTCCAACGTCCCCGTGATCATGGTCAGCGCCAAGGACGACGAGGTCGACAAGGTGGTCGGGCTCGAGCTCGGCGCCGACGACTACGTCACCAAGCCGTACTCGCCCCGCGAGCTCGTCGCCCGCATCCGCGCCGTGCTCCGCCGGGGCACCGAGCCCGACCTCGCCCCCTCGACGCTCGAGGTGGGGCAGGTCCGCATGGACGTCGAGCGCCACATCGTCACCGTCGCCGGCGAGGAGGTGCGGCTGCCGCTGAAGGAGTTCGAGCTGCTCGAGATGTTCCTGCGCAACCCCGGCCGCGTGCTCACCCGTGGTCAGCTCATCGACCGCGTGTGGGGCTCCGACTACGTCGGTGACACCAAGACCCTCGACGTCCACGTCAAGCGGCTGCGCGCCAAGCTCGAGGACAACCCGGGCGACCCCCAGCTGCTCACCACCGTGCGTGGGCTGGGCTACAAGCTCGACCTCTGAGCGACCCGCGCGGGATCGGGCACAGTGGCCCGGTGGACGTGCGACAGGTGGGGGTCGAGGAGGAGCTGCTCCTCGTCGACCCGGCGACACGGCGGCTGACGTCGCGGCAGCGCCACGCCCTGGCGCTCGCCGACGACGGTGGCGCACCGGTCGAGGGCGAGCTCTACCTCGAGCAGGTCGAGACCCAGACCCCGCCCACCCGCGACCTCGGCGAGCTGGCGACGTTCCTCCGTGACGGCCGGCGCGCGCTCGGCGAGGCCGCCCGCCGGGCCGGGGCCGTGGCGGTCGCCGTCGGCACGCCGGTGCTGGTCGACGACCCGGCCGGGGCGGCCGCGATCGCGCCCGACGACCGCTACCGCCGCATCCGTGACGGCTACGGCGAGCTCGCCCGCAGCGCCACCGCCTGCGCGATGCACGTGCACGTCGACGTCGCCGACCCCGAGGAGGGCGTGCGGGTCGTCGACGGCATCGCCCCGTGGCTGCCGCTGCTGCTGGCCCTCAGCGCCAACTCGCCGTACGCCGCCGGGCGCGACACCGGGCACGCCAGCTGGCGCTCGCAGGTCTGGTCGCGGTGGCCGTCGCACGGGTCGCACGAGCCGTTCGGCGACGTCGCGACCTACGACGAGGTGCGCGGGCGCATGGTCGAGTGGGGCGCGGCGCTCGACGAGGCGATGGTCTACCTCGACGCCCGCCTCGGCGTCGGCACGCCGACCGTCGAGGTGCGCGTGGCCGACGTGTGCGCCGAGCCCGACGACGCCGTCGTGGTCGCCGCGCTCGCCCGGGCGCTGGTGGCCCTGGCCACCGCCGCCCGCGGCCAGGTGCGGCACTGGCGCGGCGACCTGCTGCGCGCCGCGACCTGGCGGGCCGCGCGCCACGGGCTCGCCGGCACGCTCGTCGATCCGGTCACCCGCTCGCTGGTCCCGGCCCGCGATGCGCTCGCGTCGCTGGTCGGGCACTGCGCTCCCGCGCTCGCCGCGGCCGGCGACACCGCGCTGGTCGACGACGGCCTGGAGCGCCTGCTCGCGCGCGGCAACGGCGCGACCCGGCAGCGGGCGGCGTACGAGGCCGGCGGCACGCTCGAGGCGGTCGTCGACGACGCGGTGGCCCGGTCCGAGGCGGCCTGGTCGTAGACCGACCGGCAGCTAGGCAGCTCCGGTCCGCGACACGCCGGGTGCAGGAGCGCTCGGACGGCAAGCCGCCAGCTCTTCGACGCCGTACGTCGACGTCCGGAACCCGCGAGCGCCCGCCCGACGACCGGGCCTAGCCTCGGCGCGTGAGCGATCGGCCCTCCTGGCTCCCCCTGGCCGCCGTCGGCACCACGCTGGTGCTCTGGGCGTCGGCGTTCGTCGCCATCCGGCACCTCGGCGACGACTTCGGTCCCGGAGCGCTCTCGCTGGGGCGCCTGCTGGTGGCGTCGGTGTGCCTCGCGGTCGTGGTGCTGCCGCGACGGCTGCCGTGGCCGACCCGGCGACAGTGGCCACCGGTCGTGGCCATCGGCGTGCTCTGGTACGCCGTCTACAACGTCGCGCTGAACGCCGGCGAGCTGCGGGTCGACGCCGGCACCGCCGCGATGCTGATCCAGGTCTCCCCCGTGCTCATCGCGTTGCTGGCCGCGGCGTTCCTCGGCGAGCGCTTCACCGCGACGCTCGGGGCCGGGCTCGCGCTGGCCTTCGGCGGCGTCGTGCTCATCGCTGTCGGCTCCTCGGGCGACGGCGCCTCGACCGAGTGGGCCGGCGTGCTGCTCTGCCTGGTCAGCGCGGTGTCGTACGCCGTGAGCGTGGTGCTGCAGAAGCCGCTGGTCGGTGCGCTCCCCGCGGTGCAGGTGACGTGGCTGGCGTGCACGGTCGGGCTCGCGTGCTGCCTGCCGTTCGCCGGGCAGCTGGTCCGCGACGTCGCCGCGGCACCCCTGTCGTCGATTGGCTGGCTGGTCTTCCTCGGCGTCGGCCCGACCGCGATCGCGTTCAGCACCTACGCCTTCGCGCTGCGGCACATGTCCGCCTCCAGCCTCGGGGTGACGACGTACCTCGTCCCCCGATCACCATCGTGCTCGGCCTGCTCCTGCTCGGCGAGGCCCCGCCCGCCCTCGCGTACGCCGGCGGCGCGCTCACCCTCGTCGGCGTCGCCGTCGCCCGTCGGCGCCCACGTCGCGTCGTACCGGCCGCCGCTGCCTGACTGGTCGGCCTGTTTCGGCAGTCGTGGGCCGAGATCTCGGCCGACAACTGCAGAAGTCCCCGGTTGACCGGGGACTTCTGCTCACTCCTGGGGCTGGTGGGACTCAGTCGTCCGTCGGCGAGCCGAGGTCGTCGAGGGAGAGTGGGCCGCGGAAGGCCTCGAGGTTGCGGGTGGACTCGCCGTGGGAGACGCGCCAGACCCACTCCTTGCGGATCGAGTCGGCGAAGCCGAGCTCGAGGATGACGTTGAAGGAGCCGTCGGCGTGCTCGAGCACCGAGCCGAGCAGGCGGTCGACCGACGAGGGCGTGACGGCCTCGAGCGGCAGCCGGCCGTCGAGGTAGATGTCGCCGACGCCGTCGAGGGCGAAGGAGACCCCGAAGGTCTTCATGTTGCGCTCGAGCAGCCAGCGGTAGACGACCTCGTGGTTCTCGTCGGGCTGGCGGCAGCAGAACGCGTGCACCTGCAGCGAGTGCGGGCCGACGTCGAAGCGCACCGGCGTCTTGAGCTTCTTCTCGCCCGGCAGCTCGACGGCGAGCGAGGTGGGGCCGGCGTGCTCCCAGGTGAGCTCGGCCTCCTGGAGCACGCCGACGAGGGTCGCCATCGCCTGCTCCTGCTCGGGCGAGAGCTCGGTCGGGTCGAGGCGGGTCACGGGCAGCTCTGAGGTCACGGAGCGACTCCTGTCGGGTCCTGGCGCATGGCGTCGCGGGCGGCGGCGTACACCCGCAGCATCTGCTCGGCGTTGCGCCCCCAGCCGAACTCGCGGGCGTGGTCGGCGGCGCCGGCGCCGAGCTGGTCGGCCAGGTCGGGCTCGAGCAGGACGCGCTCGAGGGCCCGGGACCACGCCGCCGGGTCGTGACCCTCGACCAGCAGGCCCGAGCGCTCGTGACGCACGGCCGTCGTCAGCCCGCCGACGGCGGCGGCGACGACGGGGGTGCCGACGGCCTGCGCCTCGACGGCGACGAGGCCGAAGCTCTCGTTGTACGACGGCACGCACACCACGCTCGAGGCGGCGTACCAGTCGACCAGCACCTCGCGCTCGACCGGCGGCACGAACGCGACGGCGTCGGCGAGGCCGAGCTCGTCGGCCAGACGCACCAGGGAGTCGGGGCGCGCCAGACCGGAGCCGGACGGGCCGCCCACCACCGCCACCCGGACGACGGGCCGCAGGTCGGGCCGGCGGCGCAGCAGGTCGGCGACCGCCCGGAGCATGACGTCCGGCGCCTTCAGCGGCTGGATGCGGCCGACGAACGTGACGAGGTGGCCCCGCTCGGGCAGGCCGAGGCGGGCCCGGGCCCCGGCGCGGTCGCGCGGGGTGAACATCTCGAGGTCGACGCCGGGGTGGACGACCTCGACCCGCGACGGCTCGGCGTCGTACAGGTCGAGCAGCTGCTTGGCCTCGTCGTCGGTGTTGGCCACGAGCATGTCGGCCGCGGCCACCACCTGCTCCTCGCCGATCAGGCGGGCGGCGGGCTCGGGGGTGTCGCCGTCGGCGAGGGCGGCGTTCTTGACCTTCGCCATGGTGTGCATGGTGTGCACCAGCGGCACGCCCCACCGGTCGCGGGCGAGGGCGCCGACCTGGCCGGAGAGCCAGTAGTGGCTGTGCACGACGTCGTAGTGCCCGAGCGGGTGCTGGGCCTCGGCGCGCAGCACCTCGCGGGCGAACACGCACAGCTGCGCCGGGAGCTCGTGCTTGGTCAGGCCCTCGAACGGCCCCGCCGCGACGTGGTGCACCGCCACGCCCGGCTCGACGTCGACGACCGGGGGCAGCGCGCTGCTGGTGGCGCGGGTGAACAGGTCGACCTCGATGCCGCGCTGCGCGAGCTCGCGGGCGAGCGCGAGGACGTAGACGTTCATGCCCCCCGCGTCGCCCGTGCCGGGCTGGTCGAGGGGGGAGGTGTGGAGGCTGACCATCGCCACGCGGCGTACGGCGTGCTGACCCACCCGCCACCTCCTCCACTGCGCCTGACCGCTTCGGTCGTGCGCTCCCTATCATGGCCCGCGGACCTGACCCGCTGCCCCGGAGGTACCCCATGCCCGACTCCGCGTCCCCCACCGCCCTCGTCACCGGTGCGAGCAGCGGCATCGGCGCCGCCACCGCCCGCGCCCTGGCGGCCGACGGCTTCGAGGTGTGGTGCGCCGCGCGCCGGGCCGACCGGGTCGAGGCGCTCGCGGAGGAGATCGGCGGCCACGCCGTGGTCTGCGACGTCACCTCGAGCTCGTCGGTGGCCGAGATGGCCGCGCAGGTCACCTCCCTCGACGTGCTCGTCGCCAACGCCGGCGGCGCCTTCGACATGGCGAGCGTCGAGGACGGTGACCCCGAGACCTGGGCGCGGACGTACGACGTCAACGTCCTCGGCGTGCTGCGCACCTTCCAGGCGCTGCTCCCCGCCCTGCGCGCCGACGGCGGCGGGCTCACCGTCGTGATGGGCTCCACCGCCGGCCGCGTCGCCTACGAGGGCGGCGCCGGCTACACCGCCGCCAAGCACGGCACCAAGGTGCTCGTCGAGACGCTGCGCCTCGAGCACGTCGCCGAGCCGCTGCGCTTCACCGAGGTCGCTCCCGGGATGGTCGCCACCGAGGAGTTCGGCCTCGTCCGCTTCGGCGGCGACCAGGCCAAGCGCGACGCGACGTACGCCGGCGTGGCCGAGCCGCTCGTCGCCGAGGACATCGCCGAGATCGTCCGCTGGGTCGCCTCCCTGCCGCCCCACGTCGACATCGACGAGGTCGTCGTGCGCCCCCGCGCCCAGGCCGCCCAGCACAAGGTGCACCGGGAGGGGTGACGGTCCGCCGGCGGCGCGGCTCGGGGCCGACGGGTGGTGGTGCTTCTCGAACGACAAGCCCCCCGCCGGCCGGCCCGCCTACTTGTCGAACACCGTCCCGCGGAACTTCGGCGGCGGGGCGAAGGGCTTGAGCGCGAAGCAGGAGGCGACGTAGACGCCGTCGTCGTTGGGCCACTGGTCGACGGCGCCGGGGAAGGACTGCGCCTCGAGGTCGGGACGGCCCGTCGAGACCCGCGAGAGCAGCGCGGTGCAGGCCTTGTCGAGGCGGGCGTACTCGGCGTCGGTGAGGGCGACGTACGGGCCGTCGCCGCCGCGCCGCTTCGCCCGGTCAGCGTCGATGGCGCCGTCGGCGATCGCGGTGTTGAGGACCATCTCGCCGATCTCCTCCGCCTGGTGCGGGCGTCCGCACGGCACCTGGCGGCCGGGGATGTCGAGGCAGACCCGCTCGCGCTGCGGCACGGACTCGGTGGCGAGGTCGTCGAACATGACGTCGCCCGGCGAGGCCTGCTCGAGCGTGCAGACGAACTGGCGCTGGCCGTCGGTCCACAGGTCGGCGGGCACGGGGTCCCAGGCGAGTCGCAGGCCGCCGTCCGACCGCAGCGCGGGGCCGAGCTGCACGGCCGGCGCGTCGGAGGCGCGCTGCGCCTGGCCCCACACCGAGCCGGCGAGGCACCGGCCGTTGACGGCGTCACGGACCTTCCTGGACAGCGGCGTGGTGCGGTCGAGGAGGTCGGCGTACGACGTGACCAAGCGGTCGAGGGCGGGCGGCAGCGCGACCATGTCGTAGAGCTCGAGGGCGTGCGGCTCGGCGCAGTCGACCTGCTGGTTGAACGACGCGTCGTCGAGCATCGCCTCGGCCAGGCGGTCGTCGCCGTCGGCGTACTGCTCGGTCCAGTCGGCGAAGCCGTCGGCGCCGAGCGCCTGCGGCAGCTGCTCGTCGGTCCAGCAGGTGCCGGCGGCGAGCTCGGCGCGGGGCGCGGACGCCTCCGCCGAGGGTGCGGGGTCGTTGTCGGAGGACGAGCCCGAGCAGCCGCCGAGGAGCAGCAGCGCGGCGGCCACGGGCAGGGCGAAGCGGGTCAGATGCTGGGCGGGCACGCAGACCAATGTCGCACGAGCGGCCCGCGCGCCCGAAACGGTCAGGCGGTGGCGCCCGCGAGCGCCGCGGCGATGCGGCGTACGGCGTCGTCGACCTGCTGCGCCGCCTCGGCGTGGGTCTCGGTCCCCCGCCGGTAGGGGTCGGGTACGTCGAGGTCGCTCGCGGCCACCTCGGAGCGGCGCTGCGCGGCGGCCCGCAGCGCGGGGCGCAGGTCGTCGACGGGCTGGTCGTCGAGGAGGGCGGCGAGCTCCTTGAGGGTGAAGGTCCGGTGCAGCGCGACCGGTGCCTCCTCGAGCACCCGGGAGCGGATGTCGGTGGTGGCGGTGAGCACGAGGTCGGCCTGCTCGACCATGGCGCGGGTGAGTCGCCTCGCGGCGAAGCCCTCGTCGCTGCCGCCGCGCTCACGCAGCTCGGCGGCGGCTTGGCGGTCCATGGGCTCACCGACGAGCGCGTTGGTCCCCGCCGACGT
Source organism: Nocardioides marmoraquaticus (assembly GCF_054777915.1). Lineage (NCBI taxonomy): Bacteria > Bacillati > Actinomycetota > Actinomycetes > Propionibacteriales > Nocardioidaceae > Nocardioides > Nocardioides marmoraquaticus. Next base: position 48,185 of record NZ_BAAHAA010000006.1, read on the forward strand.
GACCTCGACCCCCTCGGGGAGCCGGGCCCGCAGCAGCCGCTCGGCGAGCGGGGAGCGGCAGACGTTCCCGACGCAGACGACCAGGATGCGGGGTGCGGTCACACCGCGGACTGTAGTGAAGGGGATCGCCGGTAGGCTGGGCTCGCGCCGACGTGGGACGAGGTCCCGACCGGCGGCCTCCCGCGCCCCGTGACGGTGGCGCCCCTCGAGCAGGAAGTCCTCACGCATGTCCACGCCCACCACCCAGCGCCGCGACCTGCGCAACGTCGCGATCGTGGCCCACGTCGACCACGGCAAGACCACCCTGGTCGACAAGATGCTGTGGCAGGGCGGTGTCTTCGGCGAGCACGACCACGTCGACGAGCGCGCCATGGACTCCGGCGACCTCGAGCGCGAGAAGGGCATCACCATCCTCGCGAAGAACACCGCCATCCACTACGCCGGCCCGTCCGCCGGCGGCGAGCCGATGACCATCAACATCATCGACACCCCCGGCCACGCCGACTTCGGTGGCGAGGTCGAGCGTGGCCTGTCGATGGTCGACGGCATCGTGCTGCTGGTCGACGCCTCCGAGGGTCCGCTGCCGCAGACCCGCTTCGTGCTGCGCAAGGCGCTCAACGCCGACATGCCCGTCGTGCTGGTGGTCAACAAGACCGACCGCTCCGACGCGCGCATCAGCGAGGTCGTCGACGACACCTACGAACTGTTCATGGACCTGCTCGACGAGTCGCACAGCCAGGACGCGCTCGACTTCCCCGTCGTCTACGCCAGCGCCAAGGCCGGCAAGGCCTCGCTCGAGCAGCCCGCCAACGGCGACGTGCCCGACTCCCCCGACCTCGAGCCGCTGTTCAAGACCATCCTCGAGACCATCCCGGCGCCCCGCTACACCGAGGACGCGCCGCTGCAGGCCCACGTCACCAACCTCGACGCCAGCCCGTTCCTGGGCCGGATCGCGCTGGTGCGGGTGCACGAGGGCACGCTGCGCAAGAACCAGAACGTCGCCTGGATGCGCACCGACGGCACGGTCAAGAACGTCAAGATCACCGAGCTGCTCGTCACCGAGGGCCTCGAGCGCAAGCCCGGCGAGCAGGCGGGCCCCGGCGACATCGTCGCCATCGCCGGCATCCCCGACATCATGATCGGCGAGACCCTCGCCGACGCCGAGAACCCGGTCGCGCTCCCCCTCATCACCGTCGACGAGCCCGCCATCTCGATGACGATCGGCGCCAACTCCTCGCCGCTCGCCGGTCGCGGCCCGACCAAGAACACGAAGGTCACGGCGCGCCTGGTCAAGGACCGCCTCGACGCCGAGCTCGTCGGCAACGTGTCGCTGCGCGTGCTCCCGACCGAGCAGCCCGACGCCTGGGAGGTGCAGGGCCGCGGCGAGCTCGCGCTGGCGATCCTCGTCGAGCAGATGCGGCGCGAGGGCTTCGAGCTGACCGTCGGCAAGCCGCAGGTGGTCACGCGCGAGGTCGACGGCAAGGTCCACGAGCCGGTCGAGCGCCTCACCATCGACGCCCCCGAGGAGCACCTCGGCGCCATCACGCAGCTGCTCGCGCTGCGCAAGGGCCGCATGGAGCAGATGACGAACCACGGCACCGGCTGGATCCGGATGGAGTTCCTCGTCCCCGCCCGCGGCCTGATCGGCTTCCGCACCGAGTTCCTCACCGAGACCCGCGGCACCGGCATCGCCCACCAGGTCTTCGAGCGCTACGAGCCGTGGGCCGGCGAGATCCGCTCCCGCAACAACGGCTCCCTGGTCGCCGACCGCTCCGGCGCCGCGACGGCGTACGCCATGACCAACCTGCAGGAGCGCGGCGTGATGTTCGTCGAGCCCACCACCGAGGTCTACGAGGGCATGATCGTCGGCGAGAACTCCCGCGCCGACGACATGGACGTCAACATCACCAAGGAGAAGAAGCAGACCAACATCCGGTCCGCCACCTCCGACAACTTCGAGAAGCTGATCCCGCCGAAGAAGCTCTCCCTCGAGCAGAGCCTGGAGTTCTGCCGCGAGGACGAGTGCGTCGAGGTCACCCCCGACGCCGTCCGGATCCGCAAGGTGCACCTGAGCGCCAACGACCGCGCCAAGTCCGCCGCCCGCGCCCGCCGCGGCTGACGCGTCGTACGCCGCCCGGGGTCGCCCGGGCGGCGTTATCGGGCGCTCGCCCGGGACGGCGTGTGTCGCGGCCCCCTCGTCGCACGTCCGCGGTCGTGCACCCCGGCCACGGCATCCTGACCGGCCGGGCACCCGGGAGGACAGGGGCGCGCCGGGTGGGCCGCCCGCCCGGTCCCGCAGCGCGGCGCCACCACGGCACCCACCAGGCCCCGGCGCCCGGACCCGGATCGGGCCGCGGTGTCATCGCGCGCCGCGGACGACCCCGTAGAAGGCGATCGCGATCAGCAGCGACGCCAGGGGCGGACCTGGTGGCAACCCGAGCACCAGGCCGAGGATGCGGACCGGCTCGGAGGCCACGAGTGCCCACCCGGCCCACGCCGGCACCAGGTCGCGCTGGCGGAGCATGGCGATGCCGAGCACCAGGCCCCCGCCCAGGGCGCCGAGGCCGAAGACGGCGTACATCGCGATCGCCGCGGGGGTCATGTGCTGGTCGACCCCCTGACGTACGCCGCGGCGTCGCCGCCCGCGCTCGCGACCGACACCGCGACCAGGGTCTCCACGGGCAGCGCCACGAAGAAGACGTAGCCCGTGGCCATCGCCCAGCCCCCGAGGGCCGCCAGGCGGGGTGTCCGGTCGGCGAGCCGCGAGGCAACGGCCCAGATGCCGGGCACGAGCAGGGCGGCGGCGAGCAGCGAGACCACCGAGCCCGCCTGGATCAGCCCGGTGTGCTCCCGAGCGACCGCGAGCACCTCGGCGGTGTTCTCTGCGTCGGCGTACCCCGGGATCAGGGCGACGGCGGCGTTGGTGACCGCGAGGGCCAGCGGTCCGCCGATCGCGGCGGTCGCGGCGCCGGGCAGGACCCAGCGGGCGCGCCGCCCGCTGGCGGTGTCGGGCGGGTCGATGGTGGTCATGTGGGCCTCCGTCCACTGGGGACCTCGCACGCTAGGTAGCCGGCGGCCGCGCCACATCGGCACGATGGCCTATTCCCAAGGCGACCTCGCCGGCCGACGATGGCGAGGTGCACCGGCCGCGCGCCCTTCGGAGCCCCGGCCCGTCGCTGCTCCTGGCCGGCGGGCTGGCGGCGTACGTCGCCTCGCTGTGGCTGCCGTGGCGCGACACCGAGCTCGTGCTCGGTGCGGTCACGCGCGGGGTGATGGCGCTCGCCGGGGTCACGCTGCTCGCGCTCGTGGCGCGGGTGCCCCCTCGCCGCCCGCTGCGCACCCCGTTGCTGCTCCTCGGGGCGAGCGTCGTGGCCTACCCCTCGGTGCTGGCCCTGGCGGCGACGCAGCGCTCGGGGCCGGTCGTCGAGACGCTGGCCGCAGGCTGGCACACGCTGCCCCTGACCCTGGTCCAGCTGGTGCCGCTGCTGGCGAGCGCCCGCGCCGTCGGGCGCCGCCACCGTCGTCCGGAGCACATGGTCGTGGTCGTGGCGGTGGTGGGCGCGGCCCTGACGGTGGTGTCGCTGGCGCTGGCCCCGGGCTCGGTGCTGCTGCTCGCGGTGGCGAGCGCGCTGTGGTTCGGCTCCTTCGCGGTCGCCCCCGTCGTGACGTGGCTCGCGGTGCGCGGCACGAGCGGGGAGGTACGCCGCCGCGCGCTCGTCGCCGCCCTCGCCTCGCTGGTCCCGGTCGTGGTCATCACCGGGTGCGTCACCCTCGGCCTGCTGAGCCCCGCCCTCGGGGCGTCGGGGCCGGAGACGCCCACGACCCTGCTCATGCTCGGCTTCTCGGCCGGGACCCTGCTGTGCGGCTGCCTCGGCCTCGGTGCGGTCGGTCCCCACGACGGTGCGCTGCTGCAGACCGGGGTGGTGCTGGCCACGCTGCACGGCGTGCTCGCGGGGCTCAGCCTTGTGCTGGGCACGGTGGCGGCGGTGGTGTGCGGCTCCGCGTCGGTGCCGACCGCCGGCGCAGTCGCCACCGGCGTCGCCGTCGCCCTCGTCGCAGGCCTGTCCTGGTGGTGGCTGCACGGGTGGACCCGTCGGGTGGTCGACCCGGCAGAGGCGGTCCGCCACGAGCTGGCGCTGGTCGGCCGGGACGACGACGAGCGCGGCGCCCTGGTCCACGTGCTGCGGCGGGTGACCGGCGACCCCGACCTGGTGGTGGCCTACCCCGGGGCCGGCGACCACGAGCCGGGCGACGGCGTCGTGCTGGCCCGTGACGTCGCAGGTGCGGCGACCGTCGTGGCCCTCCCCCGCGACGAGGCGGCCCGAGGGCGGCTGCGCGCCCTGGGTGACGCCGACGACGTGGTGCGACCGGCGCTGCTGGAGGCCCGGCTCGCGCAGCAGGCCCGCCGCGCCGAGGACGCGGCCGCGCACGAGCGGCGCCGGTTACGAGGCGACCTGCACGACGGGCTGCAGGGCCGGCTGATCGGTCTGGCACTGCAGCTGCAGCTGGGAGCGCGCACCCTCGAGGACCCCGCGGCCGCACTGCTCGCGGAGGAGGCCGTGACGGGGCTGCGCGCCGCGGTCGACGACGTGCGCGCCCTGGCGGGGGGCCGGCTGCCCGACGTCCTGGTCGACCACGGCCTGCCGCCCGCCCTGCGCGCGCTGCTGCGTCCGGTCGGCTCCCTCGTCGACCTCGACCTGCCCGAGCGACGCTTCGGTCCGCGCGCAGAGGCGACGGCGTACTTCCTGGTGGGCGAGGCGGTGACGAACGCGCTCAAGCACGCCGAGGCCGGCCGGGTGCGCGTGAGGGTGTGGCTCCCCGACGACGCCCGGGTGTGCGTCGTTGTCGAGGACGACGGCCAGGGCGGTGCCGACCCGAGGCTCGGGTCCGGCCTGAGGGGTCTCGCGGAGCGGGTCGCGGCCGCCGGCGGCAGCCTGGTGGTCCGCGACGGGCCGACCGGCACGGACGGTCCGCGCGGCACCGCGGTCGAGGCGGTGCTGCCGTGCGGATCGTGATCGCCGAGGACCAGGTGCTGCTGCGCGACGGCCTGGTACGGCTGCTCGAGGATGCCGGGCACGCGGTCGTCGCCGCGGTCGGTGACGCCGCTCGGCTCGTCGAGGAGGTCAACGCGCTGCGCCCCGACCTCGTCGTCACCGACGTGCGGATGCCTCCCGAGCAGACCGACGACGGGGCGCGGGCGGCGGTGTTCCTGCGGCGCCGCTTCCCCGACCTGGCCGTGATGGTGCTGACGCAGGGCGTCGACCCCCGGACCGCGACCACCCTCGTCGACGGGCGCGTCGACTCCTTCGGCTACCTGCTCAAGGACCGGGTGCTCGACACCGGGCGCTTCCTCGAGCAGCTCGCCGAGGTCGGGTCCGGGGGCACCGTGCTCGACCCCAGCCTCGGCGAGGGTCTCGGCGGGCTGCCCGGCCTGACCGAGCGCGAGGTCGAGGTGCTGGCCCGGCTCGCCTCGGGGCGCGCCAACGCCGGCATCGCCGCCGACCTCGTCGTCTCGCGCCGTACCGTCGACGCCCACCTGCGCTCGATCTTCACCAAGCTCGCCCTGCCCGTCGGCAGCGACGACAACCAGCGGGTCCTCGCCGTGCTGGCCTGGCTGGGTCGCGACGCCGCCCGCTGAGGGCGCAGGTCACGGAGGCCGGTCCGCCCCGAGACCGTGGGCGCGAGCGAGGACGGCGGCTGCCTCGCGGGAGTCGACACCGAGGGCGCGGACGAGGTCGGTGAGCCGGTTGCGCACCGTCTTCGGCGAGAGGTAGAGCCGGGCCGCGATCTGCTGCACGCCGAGGTCGGCAGCGACCAGCTCGAGGAGCTCGCGCTGCCGGGAGGACAGCGCTGCGAGCGAGGAACTCTGGTCGGGCACCGCCAGCGCCGCCGCGGTGAGCGGCGCACCGGCGCCGCGACCCAGCACCGTCGCTCCGTGCGACGCGGCACGCACCGCGGCTTGGAGCTCGGCGGGGTCGGCGTCCTTGAGCAGGTAGCCGTCGAGCCCCGCGCCGAGTGCCCGCAGGACGGCCGCCGGGTCGGCGTCGAGGGTCAGCACGAGGGCCCGGGCACCGGGCCAGCGCTCCTTGAGGTGCGCGGCCAGGGCGACACCGTCGCCGTCGGGCAGGTTGAGGTCGACCACGCAGACGTCGGGGGCGGCCTCCGGCTCGAGCGCCCGAGCCTGCGCCGCCGAGCTGGCCACCGCGACGACCCGGATGTCGGGGTCGCCCGACAGCAGGCTCCGCATCCCTGCCAGCACGACAGGATGGTCGTCGACCAGCACCACGTCGATCATCGTGCCTCCGGCAGCACGACGCTCATGGTCGTGCCGGCGGCGCCGCTGACCACCTCGAGCCGGCCCCCGATCTCCTCGGCGCGTGCGCGGATGGAGGACAGACCGGTGCCCGGCACGACCGGACCACCACGGCCGTCGTTCCGGACGACGATCTCCACCGACGACCCGCAGCCGGACGACGTCCGCCGCACGCTCACGTCGACCCGGCTCGGGCTGCCGTGTCGCACGGCGTTGGTGACGCCCTCGGCCACGGCGCGGTACGCGACTCCGGCCACGTCGTCCGCGAGCGCCTCGGGGACGCCGTCCGCGAGGGCGACGACGATGCCGCGGCTCGCGCCAAAGGCGTCGACGAGGCCCCGCAGCGCCTGCTCGAGCGTGGCGTCGTCGAGCACCGACGGGGTCAGCCGAGCGACGATCCGGCGCAGCTCGGCCTGGCAACCAGCCAGGGCGTCGGCGACGTCGTCGAGCACGCCGAGGTCGGCGTGCGCCCCGCGCTCGGCCGCGACGCGCATCGCGAGGCCGGAGAGGACCGGGCCGAGGTCGTCGTGCAGGTCCCGCAGGATCCGGGTGCGCTCCCGCTCCCGCTCGCGCTCGGTGTCCGCGCGGGCGTGGTCGGCGTCGACGGCCAACGTCACGGCCCGCACCACCAGGGCGACCGTGGGCGCGAGCCGGTCGACGACGTCCTCGTGGCGCCGCTCGACGGTTCCGTCGCGAGGGGCGCGGAGCAGCATCGTGCCGACGACCACGCCGCCGACCCGGAGGGACCGGGCGTGCCAACCGGGGGGCGGGACGACGTCCTCGAGCACGACCCTCGCCTCCGCCAGCCCGCTGCCGCGCACGACCATGGCCGCCGTGCGGCCCAGCAGCTCGCGCGGGCCGGCGTCGGTGGCGAGACCGGCCGACACGGCGGCGAGGTCCTTCGGGTCCAGCACCCCGGGGCCGTAGCGGTGCCGGAGGTGCTCGCGGCGTACCCAAGCGGCGGAGGGCAGGGCGAGCGCGACGGCGGCCAGCCCCGCGACCCAGCCCAGCGCCGTCGCCGCCCTGATCTGCTCAGCCACGGCGAAGCGTCCGACCAGCGTCCCGACACCGGAGGCCACACCGACGACACCGACTGCGAGCAGCACGTCGAGCGCCGTCTCGACCATCGGGGGCGGGGGGCGCGAGGTCGCCGAGGCCGCGACGAGCCACGCGGTGCCCGCGATGCCGACGCAGCCGATGACGGCGTACGCCGTGTCCGAGGCCAGGCGTGACGCGAGACAGCCCGCCACCACGGTCGTCAGGCCCACCACCCCCAGCCAGGCGCGCCACCGGCGGGCCGGCGGGTCGTGCTGCGCCGACTCCGCCAGCAGCGCGGGGACGAGCAGGGCGACGAGCAGTCCCGGCGATGTCGTCGCCACGGTCTCCGCGACGTCGGCGGCCAGCCCTGCTCCGGGCTCGCTCGGTCGCAGCAGGGCGATCACGACGACACCGGACGGCACGACCGCACCCACCGCGACGGCCGCCCATGCGGTGCGGGAGCGCGGCGTCCGGTCGAGCGCCACGGCGCCACCCAGGCAGAGCAGGGGCCAGACGAGGAGCGGGAGCATGAAGCCACCGGCGAGCTGGTCGTGGGGCAACACCACGAAGAGAGGGACGACGCCGCCCGCGAGACCCACCGTGCCGAGCACGACCGGCAGCGCGATCCCGTCGCCGGTGTCCGTGTCGACGTCGATGCCTCCGACGCCGTGAGCGCGCCCGACCGCGTCGGCGCCTCGGACGTGGCCGAGCGGGCTCGCGTGGGTCATGGCCCCATCCTCGGCCCATCGCCGACCGCTCGACAGCCCTCGGACGACGATCGGGACCTCGTCGGGACGGGATCGGGACCGGTCGGGACGCGGAGGTCTCGCCCTGGGACGCCCCGGCGTCACAGACTCGACGGACCGCGCACCGAGCGCGCCAGCGGCCACGAGCAGGAGAGCCCCATGTCCGAGACCACCACCCGCACCACCGGAGCCCGCGGGGTCCGCGTCCCCTCGTACCGCGTGCTGCTGGGCGCCGCAGTGCTCGGCACCACCGTCATGCTGCTCAACCTCGTGGCCGCGATCGCCACCGACCAGCCGCCCGACCGGCCGCGGACGCACCAGGAGCAGATCGTCGGAGTCCTCGGCTTCGGTGGCCTCGGCCTGGCGATCGCCCTGGCCGTGGCGTGGTGGGCGCGGTCGGGAACGCCGCACAGCCTGGCGCGCCGACGGACCGGCGCCGTCGTGCTCGGGGCCCTCGCGGTGCCGGGGGTGGTCTTCTTCTTCTCCGCGCTGCCCGCGATGCTCGGCGTCACCGCAGCTCACCTGGCCGGTCTCACCCCGGGTCGACGGCGCTTGGACGGCCTGGCGCGGACGTTCGGCACGGTCGGCCTCGTGATCGCCGTCCTCGACCTCGTGGTGATCGTCGTCGGGGTGAGCCTCGCCTGGACCGTGGGCTGAGGGACCCTCTCAGTCGTCGAGCAGCAGCCGGGTGAGCGAGGCGAGGTCACCGGTGAGGTCCTGCTCGCCGACGCGCACCTGGGTCTCACCGACCTGGATGGCGTAGACGAACCGGTCGGGCGCAGGACCGCTCGACGCGGCCGCCGCGGCCTGCAGGTCGACGCGCTCGACCAGCTCGCGCACCTGCGGCACGCGGGGGTCGTCGTCGGAGGTGAGGTCGAGCCGGGCCTCGCGCACCATGCCCGCGACGCCGCCGGTGCGGCGTACCGACACGGTGGCGGCCGGCGCCGGCTCGGGGGTCGGCGCGGTCGTGGGCGCCCCGGGGGTCACGCCGACCTGCTGCCACGCCTCGGTGACGGCGGCCGCGTGGTCGCCCGCTGCGGCGACGGTGGCGGCGGCGAAGCCGGCGAAGTCGGTGCGCGGGCCCACCGTGAGCAGGGCGTCGTACCAGATGCGACCGGCACCGCTCCACGACTCGCCCCCGACCGCCTGCGCGGCGAGCGCGAAGGCGCGGTTGGGGATGCCGCTGTTGACGTGCACGCCGCCGTTGTCGTCGTCGGTGACCACGTAGTCGTCGAGGTGGCCGGGCTGGGGGTCCTGGCCCAGGCGTGGGTCGTCGTAGGCCGTGCCGGGCTCGATCATCGAGCGCAGTCCGCGACCCTGGACGCCGGGCAGGAAGATGCCCTCGCCGACGATCCAGTCGGCCTCGGCCGCGCCCTGGCCGAGCACCCGCTGCTTGACGCAGGCGCCGACGACGTCGGCGACCGATTCGTTGAGCGCTCCCGACTGGTCCTGGTAGGCGAGGTCGGCCGTAGCAGTGACCAGGGCGTGCGCCAGCTCGTGGGCGAGCACGTCGACGGGCTTGGTGAAGCGGTCGAAGACGACGCCGTCACCGTCGCCGAAGACGAGCTGGGTGCCGTCCCAGAAGGCGTTGACGTAGTCGTCGCCGTAGTGGACGGTCGCCACCGCCGTCGACCCGGCACCGTCGAAGGAGGCGCGCCCCCAGTCGGCGAAGAGCTGCTGGGTCGCCCCGAGGCCCGCCGCTGCCTCGTCGACCGCCGCGTCGCCGGTCTCGGGCTCGCCCTCGCTGCGCACCAGCCGACCCGGCAGCTCGGTGCCGTTGTCGGCGTCGTGCACCGCCCACAGACCGGCGCTGGTGGGCGGCGCCGCGAGCGCCGTACGCCGCTCCCGGATCGCCGCGTCGACCTCGCGGGTACGGGCGACGCAGCGGGCGACCCGCTCGTCGTCGGCCTCGGCCAGTCGGTCGAGCAGGTAGGTCGGGATGAAGGAGCGCATGCCCCCACCCCACACCCGACCCCCGACAACCTCAAGGGTGACCGCGGGCGGCGATGCGCCAGCGAGACCGAGCCACGACCTGGGACGCGGCTGCGACGGCGCGCAGGGTCAGCGACGCCCTCGCGTGACGTACACCAGCGCAGGCCGGACGTCGACGATGTAGACGATGCTCGCGACGGTGCCGAGGATCGTGAAGATGAAGAAGCCGGGGATGAAGACCGCGGCCGCGGCCGAGAGGCCGGTCAGGAGCAGCCACGCCTGCTTGGTGAGCTTGTCGGCGGCGACGTAGGCGTCGGAGGGCCGCAGGGCGGCGTCGACGAAGGCCCACACCTTGAAGAGCAGGAGGGCGAAGAGGCCCACCATCACGACGCCGTCGCGGAAGTCGAACAGGTCCACGGGCTCAGGGTACCGATCCGCACCACGTGGGCCGCCGAGCAACCGCGCACGACAACAGGCCCCCGGACCGAGGTCCGGGGGCCTGTCGGCGCTGGTCCCGCGCGAAGGGAGGGGTCACGCGGGGCCGCACTCCCCGCCGCCCGTCGGCGACGGGTGCCTAGGGGTGGCTCAGGAGGTGGCCTTCGCGGCGGTGTCCTGCGCCTTGTCGGCGGCCTTGGCGGCGGTCGCCTGGGCGGAGGCGGTCGCCTTCGACGCGGTCTTCTTGGCGGTCGAGGTGGCGGACGACGCCTTCTTGGCCGTGGTCTTGCGAGCCTCGGAGGCCTTGGCGGTGGCCTTCTTGGTGGTCGGGGCCTTCTTGGCGGCGCTCTGGCGCGTCGACTTCGTCGCCGGGGCCTTGCTGCCCGAGGACTTCTTCGCCTGGGCGGCCTTGGCGCGCTCACGACGCACGACGGTGGAGCTGTTGGGGGCCTCGCGCACGGCGGTCACGGCCTTGTAGCCGTCCTTGCGGATGGCCTCGACCAGCTTCTCGCCGCGGGCAGCGAGCTCCTCGTAGGCCTTGGTCAGCTCGGCCAGGGCCTCGTCGATCTGCGCCTGCACCTTGCCGGGCAGCGCGCGGACGTCGGCCTGCAGCTCGGCGACGCGGGACTCGAACTTCTTCTGCGCGTCCTTCGCGTCCTTGGTGAGCTCCTCGACCCGCTCGTTGACCGCGGAGACGGCCTGGTCCTGCAGCGCCTTGGGGTCGCGCTCGACCTTGCTGACGCGGGCCTGCGCGTCGCTGATGACGCCGTGGGCGGTCTTCTGGGCCTCGGAGGCGTAGCCGCGGGCGACCTCGAGGGCGACCTCGGTGGCGCCGGCGACGGCGTACAAGGGCTTCAGGGCGGTGTTCTTGGCCATGATCAATCTCCTTCTGTGGGGCGGGTGGTGGTCTGCTCGGCTCCCTGAGCGGGGAGCGCGGGTTCGGGGACGGCGGTCTCGCTGCGCTCGAGGGCGGTGACCCGGCGGAACGCCTCGTAGGTGTCGAGCAGCACGTGCTTCTGCCGCTCGGTCAGGTCGGGGTCGCCCAGCACGGCCAGCTCGACCGAGCGGATCTCGTGGTCGGCGGGATGCACGATCCCGGCCTGCACGTAGAGCTGCTCGGCGCTGATCCGCAGCGCCTTGGCGAGCTGCTGGAGCACCTCGGCAGAGGGGCGACGCAGCCCGCGCTCGATCTGGCTGAGGTAGGGGTTGGAGACCCCCGCCTGCTCCGCCAGCTGACGCAGCGAGAGCTCGGCAGAGACGCGCTGGTCGCGGAGGTAGTCCCCCAACGACTCAACCGTCTTGCCGACCTTGCTCTTCGCCATGACCCCTACTGTGCTAGCAACTGCTAGCGCGATCAACCCGAGGCAGGGTGAAGGCAGTCACATCCAGGCTCAGACGTGAGGAATCCTTCGTGCTAGCACTGCTAGCGAGCCGCTCGCAGCCGCCGCTGGTCGGGCTCGTCGAGACCGCTCACGGCAGCACGGCGCGCACCTCGCCGACCTCGACTCCCCCGCCGAGCAGCGGCGTACGGCCGGTCGCCCGCACGGCCTCGGCGTCGACGCCCGGCTCGTCGAGCACGCCGATGCGCTCCAGCAGCGCCGCCATCAGCACCGGCCGGGCGCGGGCGGCGCCGTCGTCGGTCTTGGTCGCGATCGCGCGTCCGTCGGGCAGCGCGACCGCGTAGCACGACTCCGCGCCCGCCTTGCCGATCGCGCCGGGGAGGGCCGTGAGCAGCTGCAGCTCGTCGCGGGTGCTGCCCGAGACGTACGACGGGTGCTCGCGCACCGCGGTCGCCACCCGCGCCTCCGGTCCCACGGTGGCCGTGGCCAGCGCGGCGAAGCCTCGGGCCAGGCCGGTCAGCGACGTCGCCAGCAGCGGCGCCCCGCAGCCGTCGACCGCGGTCACGGCGACCGGCTCGCCCGTCAACCGGGCGAAGGCCGCGGCGATCGCCCGCTGCAGCGGGTGGTCGGGGTCGAGGTAGTCGTCGGTCGACCAGCCGTTGGCCACGCAGGTGGCGAGCATGGCGGCGTGCTTGCCGGAGCAGTTCATCTGCACCGAGGCCTTCTGACCACCCTCGCGCAGCAGGGCCTCGCGTGCGGCGTCGTCGAGCGGCCAGTCGGGCGGCGTCTGGAGCGCGCTCTCGTCGAGGCCGGCACCCGCGAGCACCCGGCGCACGGCGTCGAGGTGGAAGGGCTCTCCCGAGTGCGACGCACACGCGATGGCGAGCAGCTCGCCGTCGAGCTCCAGCCCCGACTCGAGCATCCCGACCGCCTGCAGCGGCTTGTTGCAGGAGCGCGGCAGCACCGGCCCGCTCACGTCGCCCGCGGAGTCGACGACCTCCCCGTCGACCCCCAGCACCACCCACGACCCGCGGTGGTGCCCCTCGACGAACCCCGACCGCACGACCTCCGCGATGACCACGTGCTCCCCAGCAGACATGCCCGCGACGCTATCCCCGTCGTCGGGAGGGTCGTCACGGCCCTTCGAGACGGTCGCTGGGCGACCTCCTCAGGGAGCAGGAGGGCTGGGTGGCCTCGACAGGCTCGACCAACGACGGCTCGGTAAGGTCGCCCGCTCCCGGAGGTGCGAGCGGAGCGAGCCTGGCTGCCCCCTGAGGTGCGAGCGGAGCGAGCCTGGCTGCTCCCTGAGGTGCGAGCGGAGCGAGCCTGGCTGCTCCCTGAGGTGCGAGCGGAGCGAGCCACGAAGGGCGAGCCCGCATTGCCACCCAGCCGCTCTGCCACGATGAGCCGGTGCCGGACCCCCAGTACTGCCCGACCCCGCGCGAGCTCGACGACCTCGAGGTCCTGTTGAGCGGCGCGCTGGCCCCGCGCACGACCTTCGACGACGAGGTGCGTCTCGAGCTGCCCGACGAGCTCGCCGACCACGTGGCGCGAGGCGGGTCGGTCGAGCTGGTCGACCCGGAGGGGTTGCCGCTGGCGTCGTACGGCGCCGACCACCTGCTGCCGCTGGGGGCGCCGGCGTACGGCGCCTTCCGCCGGCTCCAGCGGGGCCCGGAGCAGGTGCGCGACCAGCACCCCGGCGCCGCCGTCGTGCCGCTGACCGCGCCGCTGACCGCGGCCCAGCTCGACGAACTGCCCGACGACGTCGTCCTGCTCGCCCTGACCGGCCACGGCACCCCTCGGGGCGTCAGCCAGGTCGGTCTCGTGCGCGCGACGCTCGCGGCCGCCCGCGTGCTGCGGGAGCGTGGCGTCGAGGCCACCGTCGTGACCGTCCCGCTGCCGGCCCACGGCGACGCCGCGCTCGACGCGAGCCTGCGCGACACGGTGGCAGCGGCGTACGGCGCGCCCGCGTCCCTCTCCCCAGCCGCCGGACCACTGCCCGACGTGGTCGCAGCGGTCGTGGCCCAGGACCAGCCGGGCGACGACGAGGTCGGCCTGGTCGTCTTCTTCACCGGCCTCTCCGGCAGCGGCAAGTCGACCATCGCGCGGGCGCTGCACGACCTGGTGCTGGAGGACGGACGCCGCACGGTCACCAGCCTCGACGGCGACGTCGTGCGCCGCCACCTCAGCGCCGGACTGACCTTCTCGCAGGCCGACCGCGAGACCAACATCCGCCGTATCGGCTGGGTGGCCGCCGAGATCGCGCGCCACCGCGGGGTGGCGATCTGCTCACCGATCGCGCCGTACGACGCCACCCGGCAGCAGGTGCGCGCGATGGTGGCGCAGGCGGGTGGGCGCCTGGTGCTGGTGCACGTCGCGACGCCGCTGGAGGAGTGCGAGCGGCGCGACCGCAAGGGTCTCTACGCCAAGGCGCGGCGCGGGGAGATCCCGGAGTTCACCGGCATCTCGAGCCCCTACGAGGAGCCGGACGACGCCGACGTCGTGGTCGACACGACCGGCCGGTCGGTCGCCGACTGCCTGGCCGACGTGCTCGCCGTGCTGCCGCTCGACCTGCACGGCACCCCCTGAAGACCGACCCGGCCCGCCCGCCGCTGTGGCCCGGGTCACCCGCCGGGGCGACGAACCGGACGTTTGGGTCAGCACGTCGGCGGCCATGATGAGCGACGTGTCCGCGGAATGGTCGACCGCGCGCCACGACGGCCTCGAACCGCCTTCGCCATTCCGACACGTCCACACCGTGCCGGGTCCGGAAGGGGAACGAGTCTCGCCGGATGACTAGACCGGGACGACACCGCCAGGCGACGAGTCGGGCGTGACAGTTCTACAGTTCGAACGCGCTTCAGCGATGGGGCGCGACGAACCACCACGGGGGAAGTTCACGCATGACCATTCAGCTGGTTCCGACGACCGGCACTGCCGGACACGTACGCGCCGGGGGGCTGCGCTACCTGCCGGTGGTGGCGTTCGGCCTCGACGTCGTCGTCGTGACGCTGTGCGTCGTCCTCGCCATCGTCGGGCGGGAGTCCCTGTGGCTGGGGGCGCCGATCGAGGTCGGTGAGAACGTCGAGGTGGCCGGGCCGCTCATCATCGTGGTCTGGGTCGCCGCCATCTTCTGCTTCGGCGGTCACCGCGGCCACGTCTTCGGGGCCGGCACGGACGAGTACAAGCGCGTCATCAACGCGTCGCTGGCGACCTTCGCCGCCGTCGGCATCGCTTCCTACCTGGCTCGCTACGAGCTCTCGCGAGGCTTCTACCTCCTGGCTGTCCTGCTGGGCGTCCCAGCCCTCGTCCTCGGCCGGCTGGCGCTGCGCCGGAGCCTGCAGCGCGCTCGGCGTGCGGGGGCCCTGCAGCACCGCGTCCTCATCGCCGGCACCGAGGGACACGTCGACGAGATCGCGTCCGTGCTCAAGCGGGAGCCGTGGCTGGGCTACGACGTCGTCGGTGCCGTCACCCCGGCGCAGAACGGGCGCAGCCACACGGGCTTCGGCATCCCGGTCCTGGGATCGTCCGCCACGATCGCGGCGACCGTCGAGGAGCTGGAGGCCGACGTCGTCTTCCTCGCGGGTGGCGCCTTCGACACCTCGGTCGAGCTCCGGCGCCTCGCCTGGGAGCTCGAGGACCAGGACGTCCAGGTCGTCATCGCCCCCAGCGTCACCGACGTCTCCGCCGAGCGGGTCAGCATCCGACCGGTCGGTGGCCTGCCGTTGATCCACCTCGAGAAGCCTCGGGCGCAGGAGGCGGCACGACGCGCCAAGCGCACCTTCGACGTGCTCGGGTCCGCCGCCCTGCTGGTCGCCTTCGCCCCGGTCTTCGCGTTCGCCGCGCTCGCCGTCAAGCGCGCCGACCGAGGCCCGATCTTCTTCCGCCAGGTCCGCGTCGGCCGCGACGGCCGCAGCTTCGCCGTGTGGAAGTTCCGCACCATGGTCACCGACGCCGAGGATCTCCTCGCCGAGCTCCACGCCCAGCAGGGCTACGCCGAGGGCCTCTTCAAGATGGAGGACGACCCGCGCACCACTCGCCCCGGCAAGTGGCTGCGCCGCTTCTCCATCGACGAGCTCCCGCAGCTCCTGAACGTGCTCAAGGGCGACATGAGCCTGGTCGGTCCTCGGCCCCCGCTCGACCACGAGGTCGCCCAGTACGACACCGACATGGCCCAGCGCCTGCGGGTCCGACCCGGCATGACCGGCCTGTGGCAGGTGTCCGGACGCTCCGACCTCTCCTGGTCCGAGGCCATCCGCCTCGACCTCTACTACGTCGACAACTGGTCGATGGTCCAGGACCTCACCATCCTCGGACGCACCTTCAGCGCAGTCTTCCGCTCGCGCGGCGCCTACTGACCCGACGCTGACCCCCGAACGCGGCGCCCCCCGCTATCCCCCGTTGACGGGGGGCGTCGCCTGGACCCGCACCTGCCGGTCACGGCCGCCGTCCCCGCGCGCAACGGCGCTCTGCGCCGCTCCCTGAGGTGCGAGCGACGACGCGGCGCGCCGCTCCCTGAGGTGCGAGCGACGACGCGGCGCACCGCTCCCTCAGGTGCGAGCGACGACGTGGCGCACCGCTCCCTGAGGTGCGAGCGCAGCGACCCACGAAGGGGCCCAACGCCTCACCGCACCCGCCGAGGGCTCACCGCCGCCCGAGAGCGCGGTACGTCCACCCGGCGGCGCGCCAGCGCTCCGCGTCCAGGCAGTTGCGTCCGTCGAGGACGCGCCGCTGCGCCACCAGTCCACCAACCCGCTCCGGGTCGAGGTCGACATAGTCCCGCCACTCCGTCAGCACCAACACGAGCTCGGCGTCCGCCAGAGCCTCGTCGACGTCGTCGACCATGCGGAGGTCGGGCCACTTGCGCTGCGCGTTGGCCACGGCCTGCGGGTCGGTGACCACGACGTCAGCACCCTGCAGCGACAGCTGGGCCGCGACGTTGAGCGCCGGGGAGTCACGCACGTCGTCGCTGTCGGGCTTGAAGGCGGCTCCGAGGACGGCGATGCGGCGGCCCTGGATGGAGCCGCCCAGCTCCTCGCGCGCCAGGTCCACCATCCGCACGCGCCGCCGCATGTTGATGGCATCGACCTCGCGGAGGAACGACAGCGTCTGGTCGGCGCCGAGCTCGCCGGCGCGGGCCATGAAGGCGCGGATGTCCTTCGGCAGGCACCCCCCGCCGAAACCCAGGCCGGCGTTGAGGAACTGACGTCCGATGCGTGCGTCCAACCCGATCGCGTCCGCGAGGAACGTCACGTCGCCACCCGAGGACTCGCAGAGCTCTGCCATCGCGTTGATGAAGGAGATCTTGGTCGCGAGGAACGAGTTGGCGGCGACCTTGATCAGCTGCGCGGTGGTGAGGTCGCCCACCAGCCGTGGGGTGCCGTCGGCGATGGCCTGGGCGTAGACCTCGTCGAGGACCCCGGCAGCGCGCTGACCCGCCTCGCCGTCGGGCACGCCGTAGACGATCCGGTCGGGGTGCAGCGTGTCCTGGACCGCCTTGCCCTCGCGGAGGAACTCGGGGTTCCACACGAGCGTGGCCTCGGGCTGCGCCCGGTGGACGAGCTCGGTGAGGCGCTCGGCCGTGCCGACCGGGACCGTCGACTTGCCCACGACCAGGTCGCCGGGCTTCAGCACCGGGAGCAGCGACTCGACGGCGGCGTCGACGTACGACAGGTCGGCGGCCATCTCGTTGCGGCGCTGCGGGGTGCCGACGCAGACGAAGTGTACCGTGGCGTCGGCGGCCCGAGCGATGTCGGTGGTGAACAGCAACCGACCGGTCGCGGCGGCGGAGGTCAGGATCTCGGGGAGTCCCGGCTCGAAGAAGGGCGCCCGGCCCTCGGAGAGCGCCTCGACCTGGTGCTCGAGCACGTCGACGCCCACCACGTCGTGCCCCAGCTCGGCCATGCAGGCCGCGTGCACGGCCCCGAGGTATCCACAACCCACCACTGACAGCTTCACGAGCCTGACCCTAGTGCGCGGCCCGGGGCGAGACGCCATCCGTTCGCGGTGGACGTGGTCACGTCGGACCGTCGCGAGCACCCGCGTCTCACCACGTGCTGCCGTGCGGCGAGCAGCGAGGACGTGGATAGCATGACGGCTGCTCCCCACGAGAGGTCTCAACCCCGATGACGCAGACCCACGCCGACTACCGGCTGAGCCAGCTCGACCAGCTGGAGGCCGAGTCGATCCACATCTTCCGCGAGGTGGCGGCCGAGTTCGAGAAGCCGGTCCTGATGTTCTCGGGCGGCAAGGACTCCATCGTCATGATGCGGCTGGCCGAGAAGGCGTTCTACCCGGCCAAGATCCCCTTCCCCGTGCTGCAGGTCGACACCGGCTACGACTTCCCCGAGGTGCTGCAGACCCGTGACAACTGGGTGCAACGGCTGGGCGTGCGACTCATCGTCGCCAGCGTCGAGGAGGCGATAGCCGACGGCGTCGTCGTCGACGACGGGAAGACCAGCCGCAACCGGCTCCAGATCGGCACGTTGCTGAACGCCATCGAGGAGAACGGCTTCACCGCCGCGTTCGGTGGCGGGCGCCGCGACGAGGAGAAGGCTCGCGCCAAGGAGCGCGTCTACTCCCACCGCGACGACTTCGGCCAGTGGGACCCGAAGAACCAGCGCCCCGAGCTGTGGAGCCTCTACAACGGCCGCATCCACGGCGGCGAGCACATGCGGATCTTCCCGCTGTCGAACTGGACCGAGCTCGACGTGTGGCACTACCTCGCCCAGGAGCAGGTTGAGATCCCGTCGATCTACTACTCGCACCAGCGCCGGGTGTTCCAGCGCGACGGCATGTGGCTCTCCGAGAGCGATCACAACCCGATCAAGGCCGGCGAGGAGGTCGAGGAGAAGACGGTGCGCTTCCGCACCGTCGGCGACCTGACGCTCACCGGGTGCGTCGAGTCCGAGGCCGACACCATCGAGAAGATCATCGAGGAGGTCGCCATCGCCCGGGTCACCGAGCGCGGCGCCACCCGCGGTGACGATCGCTTCTCCGAGGCCGCCATGGAAGACCGCAAGAAGGAGGGCTACTTCTGATGGCCGCCAACGACACCAACTCGACGGTCGAGCCTGTCGAGACCACCGAGCCGACCCTCGAGGACCTCGGCGTCGGCACCATGGACCTGCTCCGCTTCGCGACCGCCGGGTCGGTCGACGACGGCAAGTCGACCCTGATCGGACGGCTGCTGCTCGACTCGAAGGCGATCTTCGAGGACCAGCTCGAGGCCGTGGAGGCGACGAGCCAGTCCAAGGGCTACGACTACACCGACCTCGCGCTGCTGACCGACGGACTGCGCTCGGAGCGCGAGCAGGGCATCACGATCGACGTGGCCTACCGCTACTTCGCGACGCCGACCCGCAAGTTCATCATCGCCGACACCCCGGGCCACGTGCAGTACACCCGCAACATGGTCACCGGCGCCTCGACCGCCGACCTCGGCCTCGTGCTGGTCGACGCCCGCCAGGGCCTGACCGAGCAGTCGCGCCGCCACGCGGTGATCCTGTCGCTGCTCCGCGTCCCCCACCTCGTGCTCGCGGTCAACAAGATGGACCTCGTCGACTACGACAAGGCCGTCTACGACCGCATCCACCGCGAGTTCACCTCGTTCGCGACCAAGCTGTCGATCCCCGACCTCGAGGTCATCCCGATCTCCGCGCTCAAGGGTGACAACGTCGTGACGCGCTCGGAGAACATGCCCTGGTACAACGGCTCCTCGCTGATGCACCACCTGGAGAACGTCCACGTCGCCTCCGACCGCGACCTCATCGACGCCCGCCTGCCGGTGCAGTACGTCGTACGCCCGAAGTCCGACGAGTTCCACGACTACCGCGGGTACGCCGGCCAGGTCGCCGGCGGCGTGTTCAAGCCGGGCGACGAGGTCATCGTGCTGCCCAGCGGCCTGACCTCGAAGATCGCCGCCATCGACGTCTTCGACGAGGAGGTCGACGAGGCCTTCCCGCCGATGTCGGTGACGATCCGGCTCGAGGACGACGTCGACGTGAGCCGCGGCGACATGATCGCCCGGGTCAAGAACGCCCCCGAGCCGAGCCAGGACATCGACGCGATGATCTGCTGGATGACCAACAAGCCGCTCCAGCCGCGGCAGAAGCTGGCCATCAAGCACACCACCCGCACGGGCAGGGCGCTGATCAAGGACGTGCAGTACCGCCTCGACGTCAACACGCTGCACCGCGACCAGGCGGCCGGCCAGCTCGACCTCAACGAGATCGGCCGGGTGCAGCTGCGCACCACCGTCCCGCTGCTCGCCGACCCCTACTCCAAGAACCGGACCACGGGGTCCTTCATCCTCGTCGACGAGGCCACCGGCGTCACCGTCGGCGCGGGGATGATCAACTGACCCCAGACGCAGCACGAGGGCCGGAGACGTGTCGTCTCCGGCCCTCGTCGCGTTCGTGCGCCGCTGTGCTCAGCCCACGCGGTCGTAGTCGTCCTCGTGGCGGCAGATGTCGTCCTCGCCGGTGTAGCCGCCGCGCTGCACCTCGACGATGACCAGCTCCTCGGAGCCCTCGTTGGCCAGGCGGTGCTTCGCGCCCAGCGGTACGTCGACGGTGTGGCCGGGGCCGGCGGTGAAGGTCTGGTCGTCGACGACGCAGGTGGCGACGCCGAAGACGACGACCCAGTGCTCGGAGCGGTGCTCGTGGGTCTGCAGCGACAGCCGAGCGCCGGGGTTCACGTGGATCCGCTTGATCTTGTAGCCGGGGGCCACGTCGATGACGTGCCACGACCCCCAGGGGCGGTTCTCGGAGTCCAGAGTCATGCGGGCGCGCCCTTCGCTGTCGTCGTCGCGGGCCGAACCCCCCGCTCTCGAGAACCATGGTCACTGCTGTCGCGCCGGTTGGCCAATCGTCCCGCCAACCGGACCAACCGGTCCACACCGGTCAGGCGCCGTCCGGCCGTCAGGGGGACTCAGCCGCTCCGGACGCACCCCGCGCAGGTGCCGAAGACAGTGAGGTGGCCGTAGTCGGGTGCGAAGCCCCGCTGCGCGACCAGCGACGTCAGCGCCTCCTCGACCTCCTCACGGCCCACGGGGAACGAGCGGCGACACTCGCGGCACACCAGGTGGGCGTGCTCGTGCCCGCGCGTCGAGTGGTACGTCGGCGCCCGGTCGGAGAGGTGGGCGTGCCGGATCAGGCCGAGCTCGTCGAGCAGCTCGAGCGTCCGGTAGACCGTCGAGAGGTTGATGGAGTCGGAGTGGCGCCGCACCTCGGCGAACACCTCGTCGGGAGTCGCGTGGCCGAGGGTCTCGACCGCCGCCAGCACGAGCTCGCGCTGCGGGGTCAGCCGGTAGCCCTGGGACCGGAGCAGGGCCTGCCAGTCGGTGGTCCCGACCGGCTCGACCGGCGAGCCGGAAGCACGCTCCTCGGCCACGGCTACTGCCGCTTCAGCTGGGCGTGGGTGTGGGGCTGGAGCGGGTGACCCTCGGCCGCCATGTCGTAGGCGTACATCAGGTCACCGTTGACGTAGCCGTAGAGGCGCTTGCCGCCGGCGTACTCCCGCGCGGTCTGGGTGCGCACCACCGCGTCGGTCACGATCTCGAACCGCGGCTGCTCGGGGTGGATCTCGCCGTACCAGGTCTCGACGATGCCGGTGTTGTGCGCCAGCACGACCTCGAGCCCGCCGTCGTCCTGCGGACGCAGGAAACCGGTCTCCTGGGCGGCCTCACGGACGTGGTCGCCCTGCTCGTCGACGATCCAGGAGCGGGCGAGGTAGTGGATGAAGGGGCGCCCGTCCTGCTGGAAGATCAGCTCCTGCCCGAACTGGAAGGGCTCGACGTCGGGGTACTCGCCGTGCCCGTTGCCCGCCCAGGTGCCGAGCAGCCACGCAAGCCGGGCGCAACGCGGGTGGATGTTGTCGGGGATCTCGAACGGCATGGGGCCAGAGTCTAGGACCCGGTGCGCAGCAGCTCGCGAGCGTCGGTCGGCGTCCTCGGTGTGCGCTGGGCGAGCCTCGGGAGCTCGACCGAGCCGCGCGTCGCGGCGTCGTGGACGACCGGCACGCTCTCGGCGGTGTCAGGCCGGGACGTGGCTGGGAGCGACGGCGAGCGCGGCTGGGTGCGATGGAAGTGCCGACGGGCGCCCGAAGGTGTGACACGCTCCGACGACCAGGAGCGCGAGGAGGACCAGACGTGGTGTCAGCACGGGCCGCCGGTGTCGGTCTGATCCTGGCCGTCATCTCCGGCGTGGCGGCGTGCGGTGGCGACCCGCCGCCAGCTGCGGAGGAGGCGACCGCTCCCGCGTACGCCACCGCGACCGAGGCCTACGAGGCCGTCGTGCAGGCCTACGCCGGCCACGAGTGCGACGTCGCAGCCCAGCTCGTCGACGGGTCGGCCCAGGGCATCGAGCAGTTCCTCGACGGCTGTGAGAAGCGAGAGAACCTGCAGGTGATCAAGACGCTCGAGGTGACCGGGAGGCCACGCGACACCTCGCTCGACCCGCTCCCCCCAGGGGTCAGCGAGGCTGTCGGCCTGACGGCCGCCTTCACCGCGGAGAGCGGCGAACCGACCGACTACTACCCGGACATGGTGCGCATGGACGGCCGCTGGAAGCTGTGGCTGCCGGGCGACGACGCCGGCGCCCCGAGTGGAGGACCGACACCCGACCGCTCATGATCGGGGCGCGCGGAAGTGCAGCCCCACCTCGGGGTCGACCACGACCTCCTGTGCGGCCGGGAGACCGTCGACCTCGAGCTGGGCGTCGACCGGGGTGTTGCGCTTGAGCAGCGCCAGGGCGATCGGCCCCAGCTCGTGGTGGCGGGCGGAGGTGCCGACCGTGCCGACCTGCCTGCCGTCGAGCGTCACGGCGCTGGACCTGGTCGGGAGCCGGTTGTCGGAACCGTCCAGGTGGAGCAGCGTCAGGCGCCGGGGCGGTCGTCCCAGGTTGTGCACCCGCGCCACCGTCTCCTGGCCGCGGTAGCAGCCCTTGTCGAGGTGCACCGCGGACTCGACCCACCCGACCTCGTTGGGGATGGTGCGCTGGTCGGTGTCGAGTCCGAGGCGAGGCCCGCCGCGAGCGATGCGAAGCGCCTCGTGCGCCCACAGCCCCGCAGCCGGGCCCGCCGCAGCGGCGTACGCCTCGAGCTGGTCGCGCGGGACGAGGTCGTACTTGCCCGGCGCGGTCTCGCCCGTCGGACGCCAGCAGACCGCGACGTCCTCGGTGGCGTCGACGACCTCCACCCGCATCATGAAGCGCATCCGGTCGAGGAACGCCACGAGCGGGCCAGCCTCGCCAGGCTCGACGTGGGCGGTGAAGGTCTCGCCGTCGTCGGCCGCGTGCATGGCGTGCTCGACGTGGCCGTTGGGCGAGAGCACCAACGCCGTCGTCTGCTCACCCGGGGCCAGCCGCTCCAGGTGCTGGGTGGTCAGCGAGTGCAGCCACGACAGCCGGTCCGGCCCGCTGACGCGCACGACGCCGCGGTGGGACAGGTCGACGAAGCCCTCGCCGCGCGTCAGGGCGCGCTGCTCGTTGTTGAACGAGCCGTAGTGCGCGGCGACCGCGGCGTCGACGCCGTCGCCCGCCACCGCCCCCGGCAGCGAGAGCAGCGGGCTGGGCGCGGCGCTGGGAGCGGGGTCGATCGTGGGGACGTCGTCGCTCATGGGTCCATTGTGCGCAGGACTGGGCACGAGGGTGCCGCGGGACCGCGTACCGGCGGCCGGGTGTCGAGGCTGCGAGCGGAGGACGGCTCGCTCACCCGCCCGGGCGACGGGTGGGGACGGGGATGGGCTCGGGAGCGAGGTCGCCCTCGACGTCGGAGAGGTCGCCGGGCACGCAGTCGGTGCCGACGCCGACCGCGACCGACCCCGGCACACGACGCGACGGCGCCGCGCTGAGCGTGAGGTCGTCGCGGGAGAGCTCGGCGGACGGGCGAGGCGCGCCGCTGCTCGACCCGAGGGTCCAGCCCTCCCCCTCGAACAGGTCGCTCACCTGCTGCACCGTCTCGGCGACGTCGCTCTCCACGGCGCTCACGACGATCTCCGTGCCGTAGCCCACGGAGGGGCTCGGGTCACCGCTGCACGACCGGTAGCGACCGGACGCCTCGCTGACCTGGAGGCCGCCGGCCACCAGCACCGCTGCCACCTCCTCGGCCTCCGCGCGGAGCAACGCCCGCACGTCGGCCGCACCGCGGTCGTCACCGGGCTGGTCACCGGGCGGGGCGTCCGCACCGCTGCAGGCGACCATCGAGAGGGCCAGGACCCCGCACACGACCAGGGCCAGCGGGACCTGCGCTCGAGACCTCATCCGCCCACGCTAGCGAGCGGCCACGAGCCGGTGCGGCTGCCGGACCGGCGACTGGCACGATGCGCAGGTGCGAGCGGTGCTGCAGCGGGTGACCTCGGCCTCGGTCACGGTCGACGGCCGGGTCGTGGGGGCGATCGACGAGCCGGGCCTGCTGGTCCTGCTCGGCGTGACCCACGACGACGGGCCGGAGGAGGTGGCGTGGACGGCCCGCAAGATCCGCGACACCCGAGTGCTGCGCGGCGAGCAGTCGGTGGGTGACGCGGGAGCGCCGGTGCTCGTGGTCAGCCAGTTCACGCTGTACGGCGACGCCCGCAAGGGGCGGCGCCCGACGTGGTCCGCCGCGGCGCCGGGCGAGATGAGCGAGCCGCTCTACGAGGCCGTGTGCGCCGCGCTGCGCGAGGCCGGCACCCGCGTCGAGACCGGTGCCTTCGGCGCCGACATGCAGGTCGCGCTCGTCAACGACGGCCCCGTCACCCTGCTGCTCGAGAGCCCCTGACGCGCCGCGTCACCCGACGAGCTGGCCGACGACATAGGCCAGGAGCAGCAGCGTCACCACGATCAGGCCCAGCAGCGCCGGACCCACCCACCGGGCGTCACGGAAGGCGTCGTACGCCGCCCGGGCCGGGACCCCAGCCGGCTCGGCCTCGGGGTCGCGGTGGGTCGCCTCGCGGGGCGGGCCGCTGCGCACGGGCAGCTCGTGGGCCCAGCGCTCGTCGTCGGGGGTCTCGTCGGTCGCGTCGTCGTGCAGCTCGACGTCGGCGTGTCGGGGTCCGGTGGTCTGCTGGCCCAGCGCCTCGAGGTACGCCGCCCGGTAGGCCTCGGCGAACTCGTCGGGCACCTCGGGCGGAGGTGTGCCGGGCGGGGGCTGGGCTGACACGTTGGCACGATAACCGGCGCAGGCCGGGCGAGGTCGAGGGCAGCCATCAAGGGATGGTCCGCGACCGTGCGCGCGGACGCACCGGCTCGGGGTCCGAGGCACCGGACGGCCACCCCGCGGTGAGTGACATCACCACGTGAGTCGGCGTCGGGCGTAACGGAAGCGGGAAACGTCTCGTTGAGGACCTGACGGCACGTCCTGGTCCGGAATTGGGGGAAGTCTTGAGCGAGCTCCGCACAGCCGTCCGTCCGGTCGACCCCGGCCGTGCTCAGGGCATGCCCAGCGACACCCGCCACGCGTGGCGTCGCCAGTCCTTCCGGCGCGAGGCCGCGAACCAGCGCCAGTCCAACGGCCTGCACGCCCTGCCCTACCTGCTCGCCCTGTGCGACCTGGTCGTGGTCCTCCTCTCCGTCGTGACCGCGACGCTGGTCGTCGGCCCCCCGTCGACCTGGTGGGCCGGCAGCTCGGCCGAGGCGGTTCCGGGCCTCGCGCTCGGGATGCCGACCCTCACGATCGGCTGGCTGCTGCTCATCGCCCTCTTCGGCGGCTACGAGAGGCGTGTGCTCGGTGCCTCGGCGACGGAGTTCAGCCGGGTCCTGCGCGCCAGCATCGCCTGTGGCGCCGCCGTGGGTGTCGGCTCGTACCTGATGCGCTCGGAGCTCTCGCGCGACTGGTTCGTCGCCGTCTTCGGCGTCGGCATCCCGATGCTGCTGGTCGTGCGAGCCGCGGCTCGGGCGCGGCTCAAGCAGGTGCGCGCCCGGGGTGGGCTGCAGCACCGCGTGCTGCTGGTCGGCGACGTCGCCCACACCGACTCGGTGGCGACCGTGCTCGCCCGCGAGGAGTGGCTCGGATACGACGTCGTGGGCGCTCTGGCCCCCGAGCAGGAGGGGTCGGAGACCGCCGCCGGCATTCCCGTCGTGGGCGGCCTGACCGACGTGGCGGAGTCCGCCCGCGAGGTCAACGCGGACGTGGTGCTGCTCACCGGAGGGGCCGTGACCTCGCCCGACGAGCAGCGCGACATCGCCTACGAGCTCGAGCACGACCGCGCCCAGCTCGTGGTGGCACCCAGCGTCAACGACATCTCGTCCGAGCGGGTGCAGGTGCGGCCCGTCGGAGGGCTGCCGCTGCTCCACCTCGAGAAGCCGCGGGCGGCGAAGGCAGCCAGCTGGGCCAAGCGCACGTTCGACGTGCTGGGCGCCGGCGCCATCCTCGTCCTCGCCTCGCCCTTGCTCCTGGCCACGGCCCTGCGCATCTGGGTCCACGACCGCGGCCCCGTCCTGTTCAAGCAGCAGCGGATCGGCCGGTTCGGCGAGCCGTTCCGGTGCTGGAAGTTCCGCACCATGGCTGTCGACGCGGAGGAGCGCCTCGCTGCTGTGCTCGAGGCCGAGGGGCTGGAGCACGGCGCCTTCGCGAAGCTCGAGCGGGACCCCCGCATCACCGAGCCCGGCCGGTGGATGCGCCGGCTCTCCGTCGACGAGCTGCCCCAGCTGGTGAACGTCATCCGGGGCGACATGAGCCTGGTCGGTCCCAGGCCGCAGACGCAGGAAGAGGTGTCGGGCTACGAGGGCGTCGAGGCACGTCGGCTGCAGGTCCGCCCCGGCATGACCGGCCTCTGGCAGGTCTCCGGCCGGTCGGACCTCTCGGTCGACGAGTCGATGCGGCTCGACCGCTACTACGTCGACAACTGGTCGATGATGCAGGACCTGGCGATCATGTTCCGTACGGTCGGCGCCGTGTTCGGCTCCCGCGGGGCCTACTGACAGGGCCCACGGCAAGGCGTGCTGCCGGGGCCCGCCGTGCAACCGCAGCGGCCACGGCTCAGTGCTTCCGCGACCGGGCGGGTGCCGATCTGCCAGTCTGTCCGGACCCGGCCGGTGCCCGGACACGTGCCACGCCCCGAGCGATCGAAGGACGAGGAATGGACCTGCAGGACTACGTCGGCGCCTTCCGTCGCAGCTGGCTGCTCATCGTCGTCGCGACGTTGCTGGGCGGGGCCGTGGCCTTCGGGGTCACGTCGCAGATCACCCCGCAGTACACCTCCACCTCCGGGGTGTTCGTCTCGACCACGCCCCGCGACGCCTCGACCGCTGTGGCGGGCGCAGAGCTCGCCCAGCAGCGCGCAGCGTCGTACGCCGACGTCGTCGAGGGGCTCGACCTGGCCCAGGAGGTCATCGACAGCCTGGGGCTCGACGAGACCCCGCAGGAGCTCGCCAGCCGCGTCGAGGCCACCGTCGTACCGGAGACGGTCGTGCTGCGCATCGAGGTCACGGACCCTGACCGCGCGAGGGCCCAGCAGATCAACCAGGAGGTGCTCACCCAGCTCGAGGCCGCGGTCGACCGCCTCGAGACGCCGCCCGGGGCCGACCGTCCCCTGCTGGTCGTGAGCGTCTTCGACGCCCCTCGGGCCCCCCAGGAGGCGAGCTCCCCGCAGCCGGTGCTCAACGTCGGGCTGGGGCTTGTCGTCGGGCTGCTCGTCGGCCTCGGCCTTGCCGTCGTCCGTGCGTTGCGTGACTTCGGGGTGCGCAGCCTCGACGACACCCCCGCGCTGGCGGAGCTCCCGCTGCTCGGCTCGATCGCCTACTCCTCCGACGTCGCCGCCCACCCGGTCATGACCGACCTCCCCACGCACGCCCCGCGCGCCGAGGCCTTCCGAGTGCTCGCGACCAACCTCGCCTTCGCGGACGTCGACCGGACGTCGACCGTGCTGGTCGTGACCAGCAGCGTGGCGGCCGAGGGCAAGTCGACGACGGCGCTGAACGCGGCCGCGGCGCTGTCCGCGAGCGGCAAGCGGGTGCTCCTGGTCGACGGTGACCTGCGCCGCCCGCAGATCGCCAGGTTGGTCGGGGTCGAGCAGGCCGTGGGCCTGACCAGCGTGCTCCTCGGCGCGGTGTCGCTGCCCGAGGCCGTCCAGCAGCACGCCGCCTCCGGTGTCGACGTGCTGGCCTCCGGGCGGATCCCCCCGAACCCGGTCGCGCTGCTGCAGTCTGAGGCCATGCAGCGCCTGCTGGAGGAGGCGAGGGCTGCCTACGACGTCGTCGTCGTCGACGCTCCCCCGCTGCTGCCCGTCACCGACGCAGCCCTGCTCAGCGCTCAGTCGGACGGCGCGGTGCTCGTGCTCCGGCACGGCGAGACGACACGCGACGAGGTCACGGCGGCGGTCGCGCGACTGACCGCCGTCGACGCCCGGCCCGTCGGCGTGGTGTTCAACATGGTCCGCAAGAGGGACCGCAGCGGTGCCGCCGACGCCTACAGCTACGGCTACGCCCCGTCGGCGGCGACCCTCGCGGACGACGTCGGCAAGCGCTCCGCTCGCTGAGCGGCCGCCCGCGACTGTCGGTCGTCAACGGGAGCGGGTGATCCCCTGGCCGAGCAACCGGTCCGGCTGGTGCATGGCCTCCGGCCAGGCGAGCGCGCCCGCCTCGAGACGTCGGACCACCTCGGCGTGCAGCGTCTCCACCTCGGGGTGGTCGAGCGGGTCGAGCGGCGCGGAGAGCACCGTGGTGCCGGCCTGCAGCGGACGCCCGGGGCGGCGCGACGTCATCACCACCACCGGGCTGCCGAGCTCGTGCGCGACGCGCAGCGCGCCCGAGGACAGATGCAGCTCGCGACCGAACAGGTGAGCGGGCGTGTGCCCGGCGAGGTCGATCGCCACCATGACCGCCTTGCCCGCCACCAGCCGCTCGCGGATCAGTCGCGAACCGCCTGCGACGTCGATCAGCGTCGACCCGGGGACCGACGTCATCGTGTGCACCGCGAACTTGGTGTTGCGGTCGGCCGCGGGGTCGAAGCAGTCGGAGATGCCCACCGACTCGGTCGCCACGCCCAACCGGGCGAGCGACGGGCCCGACCCGATGTAGTCGCCGTGGTGGAAGAAGCTCATCACGCACCCCCGCCCCAGAGCCAGCGCGTCCCGGAGGTGCTCGACGCCGTCCACCTCCTGGTGGGTGAGCAGGGCCGGACGCCGGTAGGCCTCCTGACGCCAGGCCGCGTGCAGCAGCAGCGGGCCCACCAGCGCTTCGACCTCCTCGGCCGAGGCCTGGTCGCCCAGCACGACGCGCGCGTTGCGCTCGGCGATGTCGCGGCGACCCCGTCGTCGGCGTCCGATCGCCGACCTGGCGCGCACCAGGGTCGGGAGCGCAGCCGCGGGCAGGAGCTCCCGGGCCCTCAGCGCTGCCTCGAAGCGGCGCCGATCGGCAGCGGTGGCGAACACAGGGACGTCGTCGATCACGGGTCTCCCAGGGCGGTGCGGGCAGTGGGCAGGCAGACGGAGCCACCCATGCTGGTGGCTCCTCCCGTCCCCACCAACGACCGTCCGCGTCGCCTGTCACGGCCGGGCCCGGGTCGCCTGGTGGGCAGGGCGTCCGGCCGCTGCCGGACTGCGTACGCTGAGGCCGTCCTGCGCTGCCGACGAGGAGACCGAGTGCGACGCATCCGGCAACGGGTCACCAGCGGGAGGGCCCGCACGCCGGCCCTGGCGGCGCTCTACCTCGTGGGGGCCGCCGCCCCACGTTTCGCGGCCTTCCTCCTGCTGCCCGTCTACGCCTTCGAGCTCTCGCCGGCGGAGCTCGCGGCGTACGGCATCGCCGTGTCGCTCGCGCAGCTGCTCGGCATCCTCAGCGACGCCGGGGTGCTCGACGGTCTCGGCATCACGTACTTCGAGCAGCGCGACGAGGACAAGGCGGGCTTCCTCAAGACCGTGGTCGTGCTGTCGCGGCTGGTCTCGCTCGTCGTCATGGTCCCGCTGGCGCTGGTGCTCGCAGTGTTCTGGGAGTCGCTCTTCGGGTCCGGCCTGTCGCTGTGGCCGGGTCTCGTGCTCGTGCTCGCCTTCGCCTTCCTGCAGCGGGGCAACACGCTGGCGGGCGGCGTCCACCGGGTGCGCGACCACCACACCCGGTTCGCCGCGACCAAGCTCGTGCCGGCGGCCGTGCAGGTGGTCGCGGGCGTGGTCTACGTCTTCGTGCTCCACCTGGGAGCCGCGGGCGCCGTCGCTGCCGCCCCCACCGGCTTCCTGGTCTCGATCGTCGTCGCCAGCCTGGGGCGCGGGCGACCCCGCGTGCCCTTCGCACGGCTGCCGCGCGAGACCGCCCGACGCATCATGGCCCTCGGCCTGCCGGTGGTCCCCGAGTCCCTGGCCCGGTGGGCCCAGCTGCTCTCGCTGCGCCCCCTGCTCCAGCTGACCTCCGCGGTGCAGGAGACCGCCCGGTACACCTTCTCCAGCGCCTTCGCCCAGGTGGTCTCGCCGGTCACGGAGGCGTTCGAGCAGTACGTCACCCCGAAGTACTACCGGTTCTGCGTCACCGGAGACGACGCCGGCGTGGCGGGCCTGAGACGACTGACCTCGTTGTTCGGCGGTATCGCCGCGTGCGGCGCCATCGTGGGCATCGCGCTGATGGACCCCGTCTTCAGAGCGCTCGCGCCACCGGCGTACGCCGACACCGCCGGCATCGCGGCCATCGGGCTCGCGGGGATCCTGCTGCGCAGCCCGATGTCGCTCATGGTGCACAACCTGCGGACCACCGACCGCCGCGCCGCGCTGCTCGCCACCGTGGTCGTGGGGCTGGCCGCCAGCTACCTGCAGTTCGTCGTGCTCGTGGGGAGCCTCGGGGCCACGGCGGCTGCGCTCTCGATCTACGTCTACCCGGCGGTCAGCTGCCTGGTGATGACGGTCGTCCTGCGAGGAGGACGGCACCGCATCGTCGACCTGCGCGACCTGCTCGTCACCAACGCCGCCGTGCTCGGCGTCCTGGCCGTCATGCTGACCACCACCCACGACGGCACGTCCTCGATCGACTGGGTGGTGATGACGACCGCGGTCCTCGTCGGCGGCGCGGTTGTGACCGCCCTCGTGCTGGCCCGGCACCGTGACGTGGTCCGGGCGGTCATCGGCGGCCGTCCCGACGGACGGAGCGCCGCGTGAGCACCGCTGCCGCGCTCGTGGGAGTCGTCGCCGTGGTGTCCGGGCTCGCCTTCCTCCACCCCTTCGTGCTCTACCCCCTCTCGCTCCGAGTGCTGCCGCGCCGACCCGTCTCCACGCAGGCCGCCGACGGCGACGGCCCTCGCTTCAGCCTGCTGATCTGCGCCTACGACGAGATCGCCTGCATCCACGACAAGCTCGCCAACCTCGAGCTGCTGCACGCTGCGCACCCCCGCCTGGAGGTCCTCGCCTACGACGACGCGTCAGGTGACGGCACCTACGAGGCCCTTGCCGCGCGCCCCGACCTCGTGCGGGTCGTGCGTGGTGCCGGGCGGACCGGCAAGGCCCACGGCATGAAGGTGCTCGCCGCCCAGGCGAGCGGGGAGGTCCTCGTCTTCACCGACGCCAACGTCACCCTCGACCCGGCTGCGCTGGAAGCCCTCGCCGCCACCTACCGCGACCCCGAGGTCGGCGGCGTCTGCGGACGCCTCGTCTACACCAGCTCGGCGGACGCCACGTCGACCGAGACCGTCGGGGGCCTGTACTGGCGCCTCGAGGAGTCGACGAAGGCCTGGGAGTCGCGCACCGGCAACGTCATGGGCGCCGACGGCTCGATCTTCTCGGTGCGCACCGCGCTGTACCCCGACTTCCCGGACACGGTGCAGGACGACTTCACCGTCTCGATGAACGTCCTGTTCGCCGGACGACGGCTCGTGCGCGACCCGGGTGCACTCGCGCGCGAGTCACTGGTCACCGCCTCCGACGAGGAGTTCCGGCGCAAGGTCCGCATCGCCGCACGCGCCTTCCACACCCACCGCCACCTGCGTCCGGGATTACGGCGTCTCTCGGGGCTCGACCGCTACAAGTACGTCTCGCACAAGGTGCTGCGCTGGCACGCGGCGACCTCGCTGCTCACCTGTGCGGTCGCGACCGTGCTCCTCGCCGGGCTCCTGCTGCCACCGCTCGGGCTCGCGCTCGCGCTGGTGGTGGTAGTCGCGCTCGCGCTCGGGACCCGCCTGGGCCGTCCGCGGCTCTGGCAGCAGGGGCGCGAGGTCGTCGCGGCGCTGGTGGCGACCAACCTCGGCGTCTGGCAGGCCCTACGCGGCAGGACGTACCAGACCTGGCAGCCGCCGCCCCGCTGACGCGGCCCCACGTCCCAGCACCGCGGCGCCGGAACGGTCGAGGGCGACCAGGACCAGGGCGTAGATCATGGCGAAGTAAGGCACGTGCGTCGGGAACACCTCGAGGGCACCGACGACCACCAGGACGGCGCCCGGGAGCAGCACGAGATCGGCCCGGGCTCGCCAGGCGGTGGCGACCATCGCCGCCAGCGAGGCCGCCAGCGCGACGAGCCCGGGGATGCCGTCGCGCAGCCACGCGTCGAGCACGCCGTTGTGCACGCTGGAGATGCCGATGGCCCCCTGGATCTCGGTCGTCTCGAAGAGCCGCTGGATCTCTGACTGCCCGACACCCAGGAACGGCACGTCCTGTTGGAGAACGACCTCCCACACGGCGGTCCGACGGGAGAAGGTGATCCCCGAGAGCATCCCGGCGACGTCACGACCCCCTGGAGCGTTGAGCCACATCGCTGCCGCGACGACCCCCGCCGCGGACGCGAAGGCGGCGGCGGCGAGCATCGGTGCGCCGGCGCCGGCTCGGCGCACGCGCAGGACGCCGGCGAGAAGGAGGACAAGAGCGGCCACGGCCATCGAGGTCTGGCTGCTCGAGGCGAGGATGCCCAGCAGGGCGAGCGCGACCGCCGCCCAGCGCTGCCGCCCCGCCGAGGCGAGCACCGCGACCACCACCAGCAGGACGCCTACGGTGCCGAGCACGTTGGCCGAACCCAGCAGGCCGACGAGCCGCCCGTCGTAGACCGGTCGCAGGAAGGCCCGCTCGTTGGTGCTCACCACGTCCGGGTAGACCAGCCCCAGTGCGAGCGAGGCGCCGACGATCACGACCAGGGCGCGCCGCAGCGAGACCGCCAGCAGCGACGCGGGCAGCCTGCTCGCCGCCACGAGCGCCAGGACGCTGGCCAGGTGGTTGACGGCGTCGCCGGGCTCGAGCCGGGCCAGCGCGAGCACGGCACCCACGGCAGGCACGGCGACGAAGCCGAGCAGCAGCGACGGTGGCACCCGCGACCCGGTCGATCCGCGGACCTGGACGCCGACGACGTAGGCCGCGGCCAGGACGCCGACGGCGCGGAACCCCAGCTCGGCGACGCCGGGGAGGGCCGGGACCGCCCGGCCGATCGTGACCCCGAGCACGAGGCTCACCCACATCACCGTGGCGACGACGGCACGGCGCCGGTCAGCAGCCGGGAGCGTCTCGGAGAAGCCCGTGCCCATCCGTCGGCCCTCCTGTCGTGGGGTCAGCCGAGAGTATGCCGGGTCGGGCACCCGGTCGGCCGCCCCGACCGCGTGCCGGTCGCGTCAGCCCGGGACCCACGTGCGGATCCGGTCGAGCTGCATCACGGCGGCGTCCCCCGACCACACCGTGCCGGCGTCCGGCTCGCCGTAGCTGCCTCCGACCTGGAGGTTGACCCGGAGGTTCCACGCCATCCCGGCCTCGTAGTACTCGTCGTACCACGCGGCGTCCTCGGCGGTGAAGCGAGCCGTGCGCGTGCCGTCCACCCACATCGTGATGCTGCCGGGCACCTTCTCGACCGTGTAGGTGTGCCAGTCCGTCGCCGCCGTGTCGCCGATCTCGGCGAACCGCGTTCGTCGGCTCACGTAGTCGTGGTCGACGCCGTAGGCCGAGTGGATCGTCTGGTGGACCGTGGGGTCCTCCCGCTCCGCGCCGTAGGTCTCGACCAGGTCGATCTCTCCCATCTGCCCGTCGACCGGGCGCAGCCACAGGGGCGCGGCCCACAGGCCCTGCTGGTAGGGGACCCTGGCGCGGACCTCGACCCGGAAGGTGTCGGGCAGCGCGTACTTGCCGTTGGTGTCGAGCCGGCCCGAGGTGTAGGACCGGCCGCCCGCCTCCTCCGGCAGCGCCTGGACACGCAGGGCGCCGTCGACCACGCTGACGTTGTCGCGCTGGAGCCAGCTGGCCTCGTTGGCGGCACCCCACCCGTCGGCGATGCTCCACCGGTCGTCGGCGACCCGGTCGAAGTCCTCGACCATGTCGAGGCGCCACTGCAGCGCCCGGGGCGTGTCCCGGCCGACCCAGACGGCGACCCCAACCGCGAGGGCGAGGACCAGCAGCACCGTCACCGTGCGCCTGGCCGCCGGACCGCGCCGCTGCCGACCGAACGGCACCCGGCCCTCGTCCTCGAGCGCCCCGACGGCGAGGTGCCCGTCGATGCGAGAGCCCATGCGCGCCAGGCTACGGACCGGGACCCAGACGGGTCACGAGCCTGGCGCGGCCGTGCGCGGCTCAGGAGGCCGGGACCCAGGTCTTGATGTAGTCGAGCTGCATCACGCTGTTGTCGCCGGACCAGTCGGTCGTCGCGTCGGGCAGGCCGTAGCTGCCCCCGATCTGCATGTTGACACGGAGGTTCCACTGCTTGCCGGACTCGTAGTACTCGTGGAACCAGGAGGCCGAGGCGGGCGTGAAGGTGGCGGTGGGGACGCCGTCGACCCACATCTTGATGCTGCCCGGCTTCTTCTCGATCGTGTAGGTGTGCCAGGCGGTCGGCGCCTGGGGCCCGATCCTCGAGAACAGCGTCTTGGTGCTGACGAACTTGTGGTCGGCCCCGTACGCCGAGTGGATGGTCTGGTGGACGGTCGGCCAGCGGGTCTCGCTGCCGTAGGTCTCCACCAGGTCGATCTCCCCCATCTGCCCGTTCGTCGGACGGAACCACAGCGGCGCTGACCACAAGCCCCGCTGGTACGGCACCTTCGCCCGGACCTCGGCGCGGAAGTAGTTGGGCAGGGCGTACTTGCCGTTGGTGTCGAGCCGCCCGGAGGTGTAGTCCCGCCCGCCTGCCGACTCGTGCCTCCCCTGGACCCGGAGGATCCCGTCGACGGTCGACACGTTGGCGGCGCGCAGCCAGCTCGACTCGTTGGCCGCGCCCCACCCGTCGGCGATGCTCCAGCGCTTCGGTGCGAGGCTGTCGAAGTCCTCGACCATGTCCACCCGCCAGCCGGCCGGCGCCGTCTCCGGCGCCACCTCCGGCGTCGTGGGAGCCGGCGTCGTGGGAGCCGGCGTCGTGGGAGCCGGCGTCGTGGGAGCCGGCGTCGTGGGTCGCGGGGCGGTCACGACGGGCTGGGCCAGCGGTCGCAGGACGCTCGACACACGCACGGGCTTGCGGGAGCCGCCGGTCGACCGGGCCAGGACCCGCAGGACGCCGCCACCGTCGAGCGTCCGCAGCGAGACCGACCCGGAGCGCCATGCGGCACGCCTCGCCCGCACGGACAGGGTCTTCGAGCCCACGACGGCCCCGCCGACCACGTGCTGCAGCGTGACGCGAGCGGTCGTCGACCTGCGGATGGCGCGCACCTCGACGCGTGCGACGTACACCTGGTCGGCGACGGGTACCAGGCTCGCGACGACCCGGGCGGCGCCGACCCGCGACGACACCGCCGCGGTCGCGCTGCCGGTCGGCAGCCACATGGTCGTGGCGACGAGCAGCGTGAGCGTGGCGAGCAGCGCGGCACGGAGCGACAGGCGGACGGACGACATCGACGTGACCTCGGGAAGCGCGGGGGGCGGGCGAGGTCATATCGAATCACGGTTTTTAAGTGCTTATGTCCGTTTTAGGAGTATCGAATACCCCACCGCTCGAGCAGCCCGAAGTGGGCGAGCGTCTCGCGGAGCTGACGGTCGTTCTCCCCGCCGTGGAGGTTGGTCGCCGTCAGGCCGCTGCGCTGCCCGCGCCAGCGCGTCGGGAGGTCGAGCGGTTCCGACCCCACCTGGCGCACCTCGGTGCCCGCTGCAGCCGCGCACGCCTTGAACCAGACGTCGTCGGCGCGAGGGCACAACCGCATCGCCGCCCCGACGTCGCTGGTCTCCGTCGGCAGCGAGCCGGGCGGGTAGAGGATGCCTCCCATCCCCGTCAGCAGGGTGAGGTCGGAGCTGGTCGAAGGGCCCGCGAACGGCCAGGTCCCGTAGGGCTGCAGCCGGCCGTCGCGCACGACGATCTCGCGCCCCCGGGTCCCCCAGACCGTGGTCGGCGCACGCAGATGGGCGGCCCAGAGCTCCTCGAGCCAGGCGTGCGGGTAGACGACGTCGTCGTCGACCGTGACCACGACCCGCTCCGACAGCTCGTGGAGCAGGGGAACCAGCTTCTTGAAGCTGCGCAGGTTGTCCGCCGTCCACCTGACCTCGACGCCCCGCGAGGCGAGGCGCCGGATCTTCCGCGGGAGCGCACGGCCGGGAAACTCCTCCTCGGCCAGCACCAGCACCACCGTGCCGGGCGGGCGCGACTGGCGCAGCAGGGAACGCAGCGTCAGGTGGACCCTTCCCATCCGCGGCGGGTAGGACGTCAGGGCCACCAACGGGTCGGTGCGGAGCCCGGTGCACCGGTGCGACCCGCGCAGCGGCAGGGCGGCACGACGCTCGGCCGCGATCGCCCGCACCTCGCGGCCCGCCGCCGCGGCGTACCGGCGCAGGACGCCGGTGGCTCGACGCGGCACAGGCTGCACCCGGCTCCTCCTCGTCGTCGACCACCCCCGGCCCTGGGGCGGAGGCCGGTCTCATTACACCAGCCGCGCCGGGCCCGGCGGCGCCCGCGTGACAGGATCGGCCCCGCCCTCGTCCTGCCAGCCATGGGGAAGCCGCGTGACGACCCTCGCCATCTGCACCGACCGCGACGACCCCGCCGACGCGGGATCGTGGTCCGGCACTCCGGCCAACCTCATCGCCGCACTGGAGGGGCTCGGGATCGACGTCGTGCCCGTCGGCCCGCTCGGCGGCCTGCCCCGGTGGGGGCTGCAACGGTGGGCCGGCGTGACGGGCCGGCTCGGGCGGCGCACCAACTGGGAGGTCGAGCCCCTGGCCCTGCGATACATGGGCGGACGACTGGCGGCGGCACTGCGTCATCGACCCGTCGACGCCGTCGTGACGATGGGCTGGTACCCGCTGCTGGGTGCGCGCACCGAGCTGCCGCCCGTCTTCTACTACGGCGACGCCCACATGGCGGCGCGGCTCGACAACTCCCCCTTCTGGTCGCACATCTCCCGTCGCACCCGCCGCCGGGCCGTCACCACCGAGCGCCTCGCGCTGGCATCGCTCTCCGGGGCGTTCATGTCGTCACGGTGGGCCGCCGACGGCCTCGTCGAGACGGCCGGGATGGACCGAGACCGCGTGCGGCACGTCCCGTTCGGCGCCAACGTCACCGACCCCGGCGAGGTGGACCGGAGCGCGCCCGACGGCCGGTCGGTCCGCCTGCTGGCGGTCGGGGTGCAGTGGCACCGCAAGGGCCTCGACCGGGCCGTGCTCGCCGCCGACGAGCTGAGCCGCCGGGGCGTCGACGTGCACCTCGACGTCGCAGGCGCGCTCCCTCCCGAGGAGGGCTGGGAGCGCCCCTGGGTGACCTACCACGGCTTCGTCGACACCCGGACGACCGACGGGCGCGAGCTGCGCGACCGGCTCTACCGCGAGGCCGACGTGTTCGTGCTCCCGACGCAGTACGACCCGTTCTGCATCGCCCTGTCCGAGGCCCACGCCTACTCCTTGCCGGTGGTCGTGACCGCTGTCAACGGGATCACCGAGCGCATCACCGACCAGGGCGTCCTGGTCGACCGCGACGCGTCACCGGTCCGGATCGCCGACGCCGTCCAGCAGTCGTGCGCTGACTACGACCGGCAGGTGGCCGCCGCCCGGGCGACGTTCCTCCGCGACGCGAACTGGGCCCAGAGCGCCCGCCTGCTGGTCGACCACGTCGAGGAGCTGCGCCGCTAGGACCGGGAGGCACGCTCGACGGCGGCCCGCCGGCGGCCCCGACCGCCCAGCAGATCTGCCGCCAGAGCACCCAGGAGCATGCCGAGGGTGTTCGCGACGACGTCGACACCCGAGGCCGACCGGTCGGGGAGCAGCAGGCCCTGGCCGAGCTCCACGGTGAGCGCGCCGACGAAGCCGTACACCGCCCAGTCCTGCCAGCGGCTGCGACGAAGGGCGGCCACGCCGAGCAGCCCGACCGGCACGACCAGCAGCACGTTGGCGACCACCTCGGCGCGGTCGTAGGTGAGCAGCGTCGGCGGCACGCCGCAGAGGACCGCCACGTCGGTGAAGGCGATGACGAGCCTGGTCTGCAGACGTGCGGCCGGGGTCAGGACCGCGAGGGCGACGACCAGCAGGTAGACGACGAGGAGGGGACGGGCCCTTCGAGAGAGGACCTCGTCCTTCCTCAGGGAGCGGTTGCTCCGGCCCGTCCCCTCCTGGGCGGGGTCGTGTGGTTCAGACAGCGACGGCGACCTCGGCGACGCTGCCCTTGCGGGCGGTCACCTTGGTGTCGACCGGGTCGGCCTTGGGCGCGAGCGTCCGCAGCGTCCAGTCGCCGTTGCCGGCGAAGAACCGGAAGTGGCCGGTCGCCGAGGTCGGGACCTCGGCAGTGAACTCGCCGGAGCGGTCGAGCAGGCGCACGTAGGCGTTGCCCACCGGCTCGTCACCGCGGGTCACGCGACCCTGGATGATCGCCTCCTTGGCGACGTCGATGCCGTCGAGCGACAGGCCACCCTCGGTGGCGCCGCACATCAGGCGTCACCCGGCTCGTCGCCGAGCGCGATCGGGACGCCGACGAGGGAGCCGTACTCGGTCCAGGAGCCGTCGTAGTTCTTGACGTTCTCGTGGCCGAGGAGCTCGCGCAGCACGAACCAGGTCAGCGACGAGCGCTCACCGATGCGGCACAGCGCGATGGTGTCCTTCGAGTCGTCGATGCCGACCTCGGCGTAGAGCGCCTTGAGGTCGTCGTCGGACTTGAAGGTGCCGTCGTCGTTGCAGTTCTTGCTCCACGGCACGTTGAGCGAGGTCGGCACGTGGCCGGCGCGCTGGGCCTGCTCCTGCGGGAGGTGAGCCGGGGCGAGGAGGCGACCGGCGTACTCGTCGGGGCTGCGCACGTCGATGAGGTTCTGCTTGCCGATCGCGGCGACGGTGTCGTCGCGG
The DNA here is from genome assembly GCF_054777915.1 of Nocardioides marmoraquaticus. NCBI lineage: Bacteria > Bacillati > Actinomycetota > Actinomycetes > Propionibacteriales > Nocardioidaceae > Nocardioides > Nocardioides marmoraquaticus. The sequence continues at coordinate 87,083 of NZ_BAAHAA010000006.1, forward strand.
AAGGCGCGGATGGAGTGGTCCTGCGCCTGCGCGGTGTAGGACGTCTTCTCGCGGCTCGGGACCTCGGAGACGAGCTCGCGGGAGTCGAGCTCCCACTTCTTGCGGCCGCCGTCCATCAGGCGCACGTCGGAGTGGCCGTAGAGCTTGAAGTACCAGTAGGCGTAGGCGGCGAACCAGTTGTTGTTGCCGCCGTAAAGCACCACGGTGTGGTCGTTGCCGATGCCGCGCTCGCTCAGCAGCGCCTCGAACTGCTCCTTGTCCAGGAAGTCACGACGCACCTGGTCCTGCAGGTCGGTCGTCCAGTCGAGCTTGATGGCGGTGCGGATGTGGCCCTTGTCGTAGGACGTGGTGTCCTCGTCGACCTCGACCAGCACGACGCTGTCGTCGTCGAGGTGCTCCTCGACCCAGTCGACGCTGACGAGTGCGTTCTCGCGGCTCATGCGTTTCTCCTTGTGTTGACGTTCTCGGGGTGGTGGGTGGTGTCAGGTGCGGGCGGTGACGCGCTTGGTCACCAGGTAGAGCTCGCAGCCCAGGCACAGGCCGAACACGGCGTTGAGCAGGGCGGCGACCAGCGCAGCGCCGACGGCGACCGTGCCGAGCAGCGTCGAGCCCGCCAGGAAGCCCAGCAGGCCGAGCAGCGCGAAGACCAGCCCGACGGCCTGCGCGAAGCGCGGCGGCTCGGGGTCCTCGAGGTGGCTCGGCGCCGACAGCCGCGGCCGGACGACGTGCCTGAAGAGGTACGCCGCCGGGGTGCGCTGCACGCCGAGCGCGGCGCCGGTCGCGAAGAGCACGGCCTGGCCGGCCAGCAGCACGACGGCGAAGGCCGACGGCGCGGTCAGCAGGACGAGCGCGAGGACCACGCTGGTCAGGATCGCGTTGAGCTGGGGACCACGGGGGTCCAGCTGGGTGGTGCTCATGGCCCTCCTCGGGGCGCGCGTCGGTGGACAGGACGGCGGACCGACGGCGGCGCCTCAGCGAGCGTCGGTCAGGAGGGTCGACACAGCGACGAGCGCACGCGGCAGTGGTCGACCGCGCGGCGCTTGGTCAGCAGCGTCGTGAGCACGGGTCCGAGACTAGGGAGGTGTGGGCCGCGAGGCCTCCTCCGTCTCGCTCCGCGGACGGCGTATCCGCATGTCGAGACGCGGTCGGTCATGGGAGCGCCGCCGCGAGCGCGGTCATGACCTGCTGCCGGGTGGGCGCGCCGGCGGCGCGGGTGACCTCTCGGCCGGTGGCGTCGAGCACGAGCGTCGTCGGGGTGCGCCGCACGGCGAGGCGACGTACGAGGTCGAGGTGCTGCTCGGCGTCGACCTCGACGTGGACCACGCCCGGCACCACCTCGACCACCTCGCCGAGCACCCGTCGTGTCGCCCGGCACGGGGCGCAGAACGCCGACGAGAACTGCAGCAACGTCGCCCGCTCCCCCAGCTCGTCGGCGAAGGGCGTGCCTGCGAGCACGCCGACGACTGCCTGCCCGCTCCCCGAGGACGTCGCTCCCGAATCCCTGTGCCCCGAGGGCGTCGCTCCCGTCTCCGTGCCCCCTGAGGTCGCCGCTCCCGTCTCCCTGCTCCCTGAGGAGGTCGCTCCCGTCTCCGTGCCCCCTGAGGAGGTCGCTCTGCGACCGTCTCGAAGGGCCTGGTTCTCGACAGGCTCGACCGACGACGGACGGGGCTCGAGCGACGAGCGCGCGGCAGCGCGGAAGCGGCCGTCGGTCCGACGCCGGAGCACGCCCAAGCCCACCGCCACCACGACGGCGACGACCAGGACCCAGGCTCCGGTGCTCATCACGGACCCAACGGCGACGGACCGTCGTTGCTTCCCGCACGAGGTCGAGCGGTCACCGGCGCGGGCCGAGCGTGCGGCTCCGTGCGACCGGCCCGAGGCCGGAGTCGGCCAGCCCGGCGGTCGCGTTGTCGGCGCGGACGGCGAAGCGCAAGGCGCGCCGGAGGTCGACGCCGCGCACGGTGCAGCTGGTGCGCTGCGTGCTGCAGCCGCCGTTGCCGTACGGCGCGGTGACGACGTAGCGGCGTACCGGCGCACCCCCGTCGGCGCGGGGAGCGGCCCAGCGCAGCGTCACCGCACCGCCTCGGACGGCCACTCGGACGTCTCGCACCCGGCCGGGCGGCCCGACCGGAGCCGCCTCCACCGTCGCCGGGACCCCGTCGAGATCGTCCTCGACCGCGCGCACGGCGACCCGCACCTCCTCGCCGGCGACGAGGTCGCCGACCACCGCGGTCCAGCGGCCGCCCCCCTCTGACGTGGCGTCGAGGGAGACCCAGTCGGTGCCGTCGGGGTCGACCGCGAGCTCGAACTGCTCCGCACGTCGACCCGTCGCGTCGACCAGGGGTGCCGTCCAGGTCAGCCCGACGGAGGTGGCACGCGGGTCGGCCCGCAGGTCGGACGGCGCCAGCGGCGCGAGGGGGCGCGACGGCGCAGACGGCGCACGGGCGGCCTCCACCAGCCGCGCGGCCTCGCGGTCGACGGGGACGACCGGCTCGGTACCGGCGGCGGCCACCATCAGCCCGACCGAGGCCACGGTGCCCGCCGCGACCAGGACCAACGCCCCGGGCAGCAGCTGCTCGAGCCGTGACCCACCGGCGACCTCACCGGCGACCTCATCGACGGCAGGGCTCGGACGACGCGCTCGGTGCTGCACGGGCCATGGCTACCCCGTGTGCGCCCTCCATGCCCACTCGGTGCACACCTGGCGAGACACCGGGCCGAGGAGGGGGATCAGCCTCCGGCGAAGGGCGGCAGCAGCTCGACCGTGGCACCGGGCTGGACCAGTACGCCGGCCGGGTCCTCGGTCGTGACGGGCCGGTCGCCGACCATGACCGAGCAGCAACCGACGACGTCGGCGAACCGGCGGTCGCGCGGCTGCGTGGCGCGGCGCAGCAGGTCGGAGAGGGGGATCGGCCCGCTCACCGAGAACACCTCGGAGTCGACCCCGGCGGCCGCGCGCGCGGACGCCCAGTAGCGCAGCGTGACGGAGCCCTCGGCGCTGACCTGGGGCTGCTCGCGGTCGACCACGGCTATCCTTGCTGCTCGTCCGGACGGTCCCGTCAGCGTAGACGGGCCACCCGCACCCATCCGGGGAGCAGCCATGACCACGGTGCTGTTGCTGACCAAGTCGATGCAGCCGTCGGCCGACGTCCTGCCTGGGCTCGCCCTGCTCGCCCACCCGGTGCGGGTGCTTCCCGCCGAGGGCAGCGCCCTGCTCGAGGCCCCCGACCACGACGTGCTGCTCGTCGACGGCCGCCGTGAGCTCGCCCAGGCTCGGGACCTGTGCCGGCTGGTCCGCACGACCGGCTCGCAGCAGCCGGTGCTGCTCGTCGTCACCGAGGGCGGGCTCGCCGTCGCGGCCCACGACTGGGGCATGGACGACGTCGTGCTCGACTCCGCCGGCCCCGCCGAGATCGACGCCCGCATCCGGCTCGCCATCGCCCGGCTGGCAGCCGCCTCCGACGACGACGGCCCCGACGCCCACGTCATCCGCTCCGGCGAGGTCACCGTCGACGAGGCGACGTACACCGCCAAGCTCGGCGGGCGCGTGCTCGACCTGACCTTCAAGGAGTTCGAGCTGCTCAAGTACCTCGCCCAACACCCTGGCCGCGTCTTCACCCGCGACCAGCTGCTGCAGGAGGTCTGGGGCTACGACTACTTCGGGGGCACCCGCACCGTCGACGTCCACGTGCGTCGCCTCCGCGCCAAGCTCGGCCCCGAGCACGAGGCGCTCATCGGCACGGTCCGCAACGTCGGCTACCGCTTCGTCGTGCCGCCCCGAGAGACCGCCGAGGAGCGCACCCGCGCCGACGCCTGACACAGCGCTCGCATCGCTGCGCAGGACGGTCTCGATCGTCGTGGGCGAGGGCCAGGTCGGGCCGGGCGGACGCACCTACGAGAGCTGAGCCGCCGCACCCTTAGTCTTCGGGGATGGTCGACATCACGCGCTTGGAGGACTACGACTGGGCCGCCGAGACCGGGGCCGCCGCCGACGTGCGTCGCGTGGCCCGGGCCGCCACCGCCCACGAGGGCGTGACCACGCTCAACGAGCAGGCCTGCTTGCAGCTGAAGTACCGCGGCCTGCGCGGCGCCGAGCTGTACGTCGCCCACGAGGCCGGCGAGGCGGTCGGCTTCCTGCTCCGCCACGGCGAGCACCTCGTCGACCTGGCGGTGCACCCCGACGCCCGGCGCCGCGGCGTGGGCCGGGCGCTCGCCGACGCCGGCCTGCCCGACGGCACCCGCGTCGAGGCGTGGTCGCACGCCGACCACCCCGGCGCCGCCGGTCTCGCCCGCCACGTCGGCCTGCCCCGCGAGCGCGAGCTGCGGATCATGCGCCGTGCGCTCACCGACCTGCCGCCCGTGCCCACCGCCGACGGCGTCGTGGTGCGCGGCTTCGAGCCCGGCGACCAGGACGACGTCGTCGCGGTCAACGCCAGCGCCTTCGCCCACCATCCCGAGCAGGGCCACATGACGGTCGAGGACTTCTGCGAGCGCGCCGACGAGGACTGGTTCGACCCCGCAGGGCTGCTGCTCGCCGTACCTGCCCCCGGCACCGACGGCCCGCCGCTGCTCGGGTTCCACTGGACCAAGGGCCACCGCGACGAGGACCCGCCGTACGGCGAGGTCTACGTGGTGGCCGTCAACCCCCGCGCCGCCGGTCGCGGCCTCGGCAAGCTCCTCACCGTCGCTGGCCTGCACCACCTCGCCGACTCCTACGACAGCGTGCTGCTCTACGTCGACGCCGACAACGAGCCCGCCGTCGCCCTCTACTCAGGCCTCGGCTTCGAGATCGATCGCGTCGAGGCGCAGTACCGCGGGGTCGTCTCGCGCTGACGCCCGTCGTCGGGTGGCCCGACGACGCGCGGGTCCGGACGGGTCAGTCCTTCTCGCTCGACGAGAGCCGTCGTTTGAGCCTGACCACGCGCGACTGCAGGCCCGGTGGCACGGCCGCGGAGGTGACGTGGAGACCGCGGCACACGACGCCCCCGAAGGCCAGCTTGAACTTCAGGTTGCCCTTGTCGCCGATGCCGCCGCAGAGGTCGACCCTGGCGTGACCCCGCTCCAGGGCCCACGCGATCGCGTGGTGGTGCAGCAGCACGTTGACGCCGACGTCGCGATGGCGCAGCAGGCACCCACCGACCCACCCGATGGCGGTGCGTCCACCCCCGAGGACCACGATGACCCCCGCGAGCTCGCCCCGGACGTCGGCAGCGAGCAGCCCGACGTCGTCACGACCCCGCGCCCACTCCTCCACCACGGACCCGACCTCCGCGGCGTACGGGAAGGGCCGTCCGTGCCGGGTCGAGGACTCGTGCAGGAGCTCGGGCAGGAGCTCGGCCACCTCCCCCGCCCGAGCGTCGCGCACCGAGCACCCGTCGCGCTCGAGGGCGTGCTTCACCGAGCGGCGGTGGTTGCGCGAGTAGCTGGCACGCAGGTCGTCGACCGAACCGATCCCCTCGAGGTCGACCACCACGGTGCGCAGGTCGTGCAGGGAGGCGCCTTCGCGCCGGAGCTCCGGCTCCCACGGCGCCACGAGTCGCGGGGTCAGGTCGAAGCGGTGGACCAGCAGGCCGCGCCGCAGCCGTTCGCGGCGCAGCAGCGGTCGCACCGCACTGACCATGTCGTCGGGCACGGCGGGGCCGAAGAAGACGTCAGGTGGGCTGTGGCTGACCAGCGACCAGGGACGCCGCCGGAAGACGGGGACGACGCCGACCGGGTCGCCGTCGCGCAGGACCACCAGACGCAGGGACCGGACGCCGAGGAGGCGCTCCTGCAGGTCGAGCCAGTCCCAGGAGTGGAAGAAGAGCGCGTCGGGCACCGACGCGACGGCCGAGTCCCACTGCTCGCGATCCACGCAGCGCCGTAGCTGCAGGACACCGTCCTTCCCGCCCCCTGAGGCACCTGGCAGGTCCGCGGGCCGCTCGTCCGTCATCGGTACCTCCCGACGGACGTGGTGCCCGGGCTCGGCACCCGGGGTGCCCTGGTCCTGGTGGGCACTACTCGTCGAGCAGCCCGAGCAGGTAGCGCCCGTAGCCGCTCTTGACCAACGGCTCTGCGCGCGCCGCCAGCTCGGCGTCGTCGAGGAAACCCATCCGCCAGGCGACCTCCTCCGGACAGCCGATCTTGGAGTCCTGGCGGTGCTCGATCGTGGCGACGAAGTTGCCCGCGTCGAGGAGCGACTCGAACGTGCCGGTGTCGAGCCAGGCGGTGCCGCGCGGGAGCACCTCGACCTGGAGCCGTCCCTGCTCGAGGTACTGCCGGTTGAGGTCGGTGATCTCGAGCTCGCCGCGGGCCGAGGGCTGCAGGGCGCCGGCCATCGCGACCACGTCGTTGGAGTAGAAGTAGAGGCCCGGGACGGCGTAGCGGCTGCGCGGACGCTGCGGCTTCTCCTCGAGCGACACGGCACGTCCGGTGTCGTCGAACTCGACCACGCCGTAGTCCTGCGGGTTGGCCACGCGGTAGCCGAAGACGGCCCCGCCGTCGACGTCGGCGAAGCGCCGCAGGCGGGTGCCGAGACCCGGGCCGTGGAAGATGTTGTCGCCCAGCACGAGGCCCACGGGCTCGGAGCCGACGTGGTCCGCACCGAGCACGAACGCCTGTGCCAACCCGTCTGGGCTGGGCTGCACGGTGTAGGTCAGCGAGATGCCGAACTGCGAGCCGTCGCCGAGGAGCCGCCGGAAGGCTTCCGCGTCGTGCGGCGTCGTGATCACGAGGATGTCGCGGATGCCGGCGAGGACGAGCGTCGAGAGCGGGTAGTAGATCATCGGCTTGTCGTAGACGGGCACCAGCTGCTTGCTCACGCCCAGGGTGATCGGGTGCAGTCTCGAACCCGTGCCGCCGGCCAGGATGATCCCCCGCATGACGCCTAAGGTATCGCCCGTGCCCCCTGCCGACAGCCGATCGTTCCTGGTCACGGGCGGAGCCGGCTTCATCGGCTCCAACTTCGTGCGTCACCTCGTCGAGCACACCGACGCCCACGTGACGGTCCTCGACAAGCTCACCTACGCGGGTGACCGGGCGACCCTCGCCGACCTCCCCACCGACCGGGTGGAGCTGGTCGAGGGCGACATCGCCGACGCCGAGCTCACCGACCGGCTCGTGGGCGCGCTCGGCGACGACGGCGTGCTGGTCCACTACGCCGCCGAGTCGCACAACGACAACTCCCTGAGCGACCCCTCCCCGTTCGTGCAGACCAACGTCGTCGGCACCTACCAGCTGCTCGAGGCCGCCCGTCGGCACGGCACCCGCATGCACCACGTCTCGACCGACGAGGTCTACGGCGACCTCGAGCTCGACGACCCCGAGCGCTTCACCGAGGCGACGCCGTACAACCCCTCCTCGCCGTACTCCTCGACCAAGGCCGCCTCCGACCTGCTGGTGCGGGCGTGGGTGCGGTCCTTCGGCGTCCGCGCCACCATCAGCAACTGCTCCAACAACTACGGCCCGTGGCAGCACGTCGAGAAGTTCATCCCCCGCCAGATCACGAACCTGGTCGACGGCGTCCGCCCGCGGCTGTACGGCGCCGGCGCCAACGTTCGTGACTGGATCCACGCCGACGACCACTCCGCTGCCGTGCTGCGCATCATCGAGGCCGGCGAGATCGGCGAGACCTACCTCGTCGGCGCCGACGGCGAGAAGTCCAACCGCGAGGTCGTCGAGCAGCTGCTGACGATCTTCGGCCGTCCGGCCGACGACTACGACCTCGTCACCGACCGCGCCGGCCACGACCTGCGCTACGCGATCGACTCCACCCGGCTGCGCACCGAGCTGGGCTGGGAGCCGCGGTTCACCTCCTTCGCCGACGGGCTCGAGCGCACGGTGGCCTGGTACCGCGACCACGAGGCGTGGTGGCGTCCCCACAAGGAGGCCACCGAGGCGAAGTACGCCAGGGCCGGCCAGTGACCGACCTCGCCGTCGAGCCCACCGCGATCCCCGGCCTGCTCGTCGTGCGACTCCCCGTGCACGGCGACAACCGGGGCTGGTTCAAGGAGAACTGGCAGCGCGCCAAGATGGTCGCGCTGGGCCTCCCCGACCTCGGACCGGTCCAGAACAACGTGTCGTTCAACGACGCGGTCGGCACCACCCGCGGCATCCACGCCGAGCCGTGGGACAAGTACGTCGCCGTCGCCAGCGGCCGCATCTTCGGCGCCTGGGTCGACCTGCGCGAGGGGCCCACCCTGGGCGCGACCGTCACCGTCGAGATGGGGCCCGACACCGCGGTCTTCGTGCCCCGCGGCGTCGGCAACTCCTACCAGACGCTCGAGCCCGCCACGGCCTACACCTACCTCGTCAACGCCCACTGGTCGCCGGCCGCCCGGGCGTCGTACACCTTCCTCAACCTGGCCGACGAGACAGCCGCGATCGACTGGCCGATCCCCCTCGACGAGGCCGAGCTGTCCGAGGCCGACCGGACCCACCCCCGGCTGGCCGACGTGACGCCGTTCCCCTCCCCACGGCCGGTCGTGCTCGGAGCCGGCGGTCAGCTGGGCCGGGCCCTCGTGGCCCGGCTCTCGGACGCCCTCGCCCTCACCCGCACCGACGTCGACCTGGTGACCGGCGACCTGGAGGCGGCGGCCGACTGGTCGGCCGTCGACGTCGTCTACCTCGCCGCTGCGCACACCGCCGTCGACGCTGCCGAGACCCCCGACGGCCGTCGAGCGGCCTGGGCCGTCAACTGCACGGCGGTCGGCCGGGTGGTCGAGCTCTGCCGCCGTCACCGCCTCACGCTCGTCGCGGTCTCCACCGACTACGTCCTCGACGGCACGCTCGAGGAGCACGACGAGGACGAGCCCGTGGCCCCGCTCGGCGTCTACGGGCAGAGCAAGGCCGCCGGGGACGCCCTGGTCGCCACGCTCGAGCGTCACTACCTGCTGCGGACCAGCTGGGTGGTCGGCGACGGAGGCAACTTCGTGCGCACCATGGCCCGGCTCGCGGACACCGGGGTGTCGCCGACGGTCGTCGACGACCAGCACGGTCGGCTCACCTTCGCCGACGAGCTGGCCGACGCCGCCGCGCACCTGGTCACGACCGGCGCGGCGCACGGCACCTACAACGTCACCGGCGACGGGCCGTCGAGCACCTGGGCCGACGTCGCCCGACGGGTGTACGCCGCCCGCGGTCGCGCGGCCGACGACGTCACCGGCACCACGGCCGCCGAGTACGGCGCGGGCAGACAGCTCGCGCCCCGCCCGACCCACAGCTTCCTCCGCCTCGACAAGCTCCGGTCGACCGGGTTCGCCCCGCCCGACTGGCGCGAGTCGCTCGCGGCGTACCTCGACGACCTGCCGCGCGTCTAGCCAGGTCAGAGCGGGGGCAGGCCGAGGCCCTCGCGGAGCAGGCGCCCGACGGTGGCGACCTCGCGGGGGACGTCGCCGCCGAGGTCGGTCATGTGCAGGAAGCCGTGGATGAGGGTCGGGAAGCGCACCGCCTCCACCTCGACGCCCTGGCGCCGCAGCAGGTCGGCGTACGCCTCGCCCTCGTCGCGCAGCGGGTCGAAGCCAGCGGTGATCACGACGGCGGGGGCGAGGCCGTCGGGCCAGTCGGTGCGCCGCAGCGGGGAGATCACCGGGTCGTCGGGGTCGGTGCCGGTGAAGTGGGAGCGCATCGCGAGGTCGAGGAACTCCTGGGTCAGGATCAGCCCCTCGGGCGCGAACAGCTCGCGGCTGCGGGTGCCCGGGTCGGTGTCGACGCCGGGGTAGATCAGGTGCTGCAGCGCCAGTGGCAGTCCCTCCTCGGCGGCGGTGACGGCGACGTTGGTCGCCAGCCAGCCGCCGGCGGAGTCGCCCGAGACCGCGAGCAGGTCGGGGTCGGCCCCAACGGAGGCGTGGTGCTCGACGAGCCAGCGGTACGCCGCCCGCGCGTCGTCGAGGCCGGCCGGGTAGGGGTCCTCGGGGGCGAGGCGGTACTCGACCGACAGCAGCTGCACGCCGCTCGCCTCGGCCATCACCCGGCAGGCCGAGTCGTGGCTCTCGAGGTCGCCGAGGGCCCAGCCGCCGCCGTGCAGGTAGAGCGCGGTGGGCGACGCGTCGCGGCCGAGGCAGGCGGCCGGGGTGTAGAGACGGGCGCGGAGCGGGCCGCTGGCGCCGTCGACCTGGAGGTCGCGGTACGCCGCCACGGGCGGCCGGCCACCGACGGTGCGGGCGCCGTTGACCATCGCCGTGCGTGCTTGCGGCAGGGGCAGCGTGGCCATGTCGGGCTGGCCGCTGAGCTTCTGCAGCCGGAGCATCAGCTGCACGTCGGGGTGCAGCTCGAGCCCGTCGAGGCGACGGGGCCGGCCGGCGAGCACCCGCTTGAGCGGGCGCGGCAGGCGCATCACGAGGGACATGACGAAGATCTCGGCGCGCAGCCGGAGCTCACCCATGCGGGTCAACCTAGGGCCTCCGACTGTTCACCTGGCGGTGGGATGATCTATCTCATGTCGCAGACGTCCGAGAGCCTGCAGCCCGCCACCGGCCCCAACCCCGACGAGGGTCCGGGCGACCCGAGCCTGCGCGTGGTGCCGGCCGAGAGCTTCGACGTCGACCCGCCGTACGTGCCCGAGCAGGAGGGCTTCGGCGAGGGCGAGTTCGACGACCGCTTCCTCGACCGCGAGCTGTCGTGGCTGCGCTTCAACCAGCGCGTGCTCGAGCTGGCCGAGGACGAGTCGCTGCCGCTGCTCGAGCGGGCGCGCTTCCTGGCGATCGTGGCCAGCAACCTCGACGAGTTCTTCATGGTGCGCGTGGCGGGCCTCAAGCGCCGCATCGCGGCCGGCGTCGCCGTGCAGGCGGCGTCCGGGCTGATGCCGCGGGAGGTGCTCGAGCAGATCTGGCAGGTGACCGACGAGCTCGCCTCGCGCCACGCGCACTGCTTCCGCGACCAGGTCGTGCCGGCGCTGGCCGGCGAGGGCATCGAGCTGGTGCGCTGGTCCGACCTCGACCGCGACGAGCAGAAGCACTGCAAGAAGCTCTTCAAGGAGCGCGTCTTCCCGGTGCTCACGCCGCTGGCCGTCGACCCGGCCCACCCGTTCCCCTACATCTCCGGGCTCTCGCTCAACCTCGCGGTGCTGGTGCGCAACCCGAAGACCGACAAGGAGCACTTCGCTCGGGTCAAGGTGCCGCCGATCTTCACCCGCTTCGTGCCGCTAGGCAACCAGCGGTTCGTGCCGCTCGAGGACGTCATCGGCGAGCACCTCAAGCGGCTCTTCCCCGGCATGGAGATCACGTCCGTCGCGACCTTCCGCGTCACCCGCAACGAGGACCTCGAGGTCGAGGAGGACGACGCCGAGAACCTCCTCGCCGCACTCGAGAAGGAGCTGCTGCGACGCCGCTTCGGCCCCTCGGTGCGCCTCGAGGTCGAGGAGGACATCGACGCCCACGTGCTCGAGCTGCTCACCAGCGAGCTGGGCGTCAGCGAGCAGGAGGTCTTCCGCCTCCCCGGCCCGCTCGACCTGCGCGGCCTGCACGGCATCGCCGACCTCGACCGGCAGGACCTGAAGTATCCCAACTTCCTGCCCGCCACCCACTCCCTCCTCGCCCCCGTCGAGTCGGCCTCGCCGGTCGACGTGTTCAAGGCGATGCGCCGCAGCGACGTGCTGCTGCACCACCCCTACGACTCGTTCTCCACCTCGGTGCAGCGCTTCATCGAGCAGGCCGCGGCCGACCCGCACGTGCTCGCGATCAAGCAGACGCTCTACCGCACCTCCGGCGACTCGCCGCTCATCGACGCCCTCGTCGACGCGGCCGAGGCCGGCAAGCAGGTGCTGGTGATCGTCGAGATCAAGGCGCGCTTCGACGAGTCCAACAACATCCGCTGGGCCCGCAAGCTCGAGCACGCCGGCTGCCACGTGGTCTACGGCCTGGTCGGGCTGAAGACCCACTGCAAGCTGTCGATGGTGGTGCGCGACGAGCCCGAGGGCATCCGCCGCTACACCCACATCGGCACCGGCAACTACAACCCCAAGACCGCGCGCCTCTACGAGGACTTCGGGCTGCTCACCACCAACGAGGCGATCAGCGACGACGTCGCCCACCTCTTCAACAACCTCTCCGGCTACAGCCGCAACGCCGAGTACGCCGAGCTCATGGTCGCGCCCGACTCCGTGCGCTCCGGGCTCGTCGACCTGATCCGCGCCGAGGTCGAGCACCACCGCGCCGGCCGCCCCGCCCGGATCCGGCTCAAGGCCAACTCGATCGTCGACGAGGCCGTCATCGACGAGCTCTACCTCGCCTCGCGCGCCGGCGTGCCGGTCGACCTGCTCATCCGCGGGATCTGCGCCGTACGGCCCGGGGTGGAGGGGCTCTCCGAGACGGTCCGCGTGCGCTCGGTGCTCGGGCGCTACCTCGAGCACAGCCGCATCATGTGGTTCGACAACGGCGGCGACCCCGTCGCCTACATCGGCTCGGCCGACCTGATGCACCGCAACCTCGACCGCCGCGTCGAGGTGCTGGTCAAGCTGCCGTCGGAGGCGGCCGTGCGCGAGGTCGGCGACCTGCTGGACCTCGCCTTCGCCCCCGAGACCGCGGGCTGGGAGCTCGACAGCAACGGCGAGTGGCACCAGCTCCGCGCCGACGACGGCTCCCCCCTCCGCAACCTCCAGGAGCATCTGATCGGCATCCACAAGCGTCGCCGTCGGGCGCGTGCCAAGGAGTAGGGGCCGCCCCGCTACCACTCGTCGAGGGGTGACGGGGAGGGCGCGCCCTTCGTGGCTCGCTCCGCTCGCACCTCAGGGAGCGGGAGCGGTCCCCTGCGTGGCTCGCTCCGCTCGCACCTCAGGGAGCGGGAGCGGGCCCCTGCGTGACTCGCTCCGCTCGCACCTCAGGGAGCGGGAGCGCGAGCCGCTCCCTGAGGAGCCCCGCGAGGGACGAGCGAGGCGTCACGAAGGGGCGGCCCCCGTGGCTCGCTCGCCTCTGACCTCAGGGACCGAAGCCGGCGCACGCCTCGACCAGGCCTGCGGCGGGGGGTCACCCCTCGAGGGTGGCGTCCTCCTCGCGGCGGTGGGAGTCGGAGAGGACGCGGAGGCGGTCGAGGTCGATGAGGTCCTTGGCGGCGACGGCGACGCGGACCGGCGTACGGGCGGTGACGGTGGCGCTGCGGCGGCCGCCCTCGAGCAGGGCGCGCTCGCCGATGACGGCGCCAGGGCCGAGCTCGGCGACGACCCTGCCGTCGACGTCGACGTCGACCACGCCGTCGAGTACCAAGAAGAGCTCGTCGCCGGGGTCGCCCTGCTGGGTGAGGCGGGAGTCCTTGGCGAGCTGGCGCACCTCGGGCGAGGCACCGCTACGCATGATGTCGTCGGAGAGCTCGCGCTCGAGCGCCGACTCGGCCTCGGCGACCAGCGCCTGGTGCTCGCGGTCGCCCCACGGGGTGCGGACGCCGAAAGAGTGCGCCATCCACTTCGCCTGGTCGGTCAGCGCGCTCTTGAGCCGCAGGCCGCCGCTGCCGTCGTAGACCCAGTGCCGCGGGAACGCGCTCGCCCCCGTCAGGTCGACCTCGCTCGACCCGTCGACCCTGACCGTGAGCGCAAGAGTGGTCCAGACGATGGGGCTCTGCCAGCGCAGGTACGGCGGGTGAGGCACCGGCCGCGGGATGGGCAGCGCCGTGCGGCCACCCGCGGTCTGCACGAACCGCACCACTCCCGGCTCGGTCTGCGGCTCACGCTGCAGCGTGGGCATCGCGACCGCGCGGAAGGTCGCCCCGACCTTGCCGACGTGGACGGTGGTCGAGCCCATCACCACGCGCGAGTCGTCGGCGTACGACGTCGACACCGCACGGCCGTCGTCGTCGAACTCGACGTCGACCGAGATGACGTTGGCGAAGCGGAAGCGGTCGTGCTCGAAGAGGTTGTGCACACCCTTGGGCAGCTCGAGCTGGTCGGGCAGCGGCACGTCGAAGTGGGTGACGCGCAGGTCCATGCCGGCCTTCAGCGCCCCCTTGAGCGACTCGGTGGGGATCCAGGAGACGGAGGCCGCGGTGGCGTGGACGCGCATGCACTGAAACCTAGGGGTGCACGTCAACCGCGACAACGGGTTCCACCGATCTAGCCAGATGGGTCCGGCCCCTTCCCGCGCCTCCCGCTCGCACCTACGGTGTCGCCATGCCTGGGGAGGCCTGCAGCACGGGGGTGTCTGCGAGCATGCCCCGGCAGGCCGCGACGCGCGACGAGCTCGCGTCGGTCGAGGCCGCGATCGCGTCGCTCGAGACGCAGCGCGAGGCGTTGGGCGAGGCCGTGGTCGGAACGGCGCTCGCGCCGCTGCTGCGGCGGCGCGACGAGCTGCGTCGGCCGCGTTCGGAGACCCGCCGGCTGGTGACGGTGCTCTTCGCCGACCTCGTCGACTTCACCGTGCTCTCCCGCGCGCTCGACGCGGAGGACACCCGCGAGCTGGTCGGTGGCTACTTCGCCCGCTGGCGCGAGGTGATCGAGGCGCACGGCGGCGTGGTCGAGAAGTTCATCGGCGACGCCGTGATGGCGGTCTTCGGTCTCGAGCACTCCTACGAGGACGACGCCCACCGCGCCGTGCGCGCGGCCCTGGGGCTGCTGTCCGAGCTGCCGGCGCTCTCCGAGCAGGCCGTGCGCGAGCACGGCGTCGAGCTTCACGTACGGGTCGGCATCGACACCGGCGAGGTCGTGGTCAGCACCCTCGGCGAGCGCGGCGACGCCTTCGTCGCGGTCGGCCCGACGGTCAACCGTGCCGCCCGGCTGCAGGGCGCCGCCCCGGTCGACCGCGTGCTGGTCTCGGCCGACACGCAGCGGCTGCTGCGCGGCGCCTTCGCCGTCACCGAGCGAGAGCTGCTGCGGCTCAAGGGCATCGACGAGCCCGTCGCGTCGTACGTCGTCACGGGCGAGCGGCGAGCGAGCTTCCGCCTCGACCCCAGCCTCGGCATCGACGGCGACCCCGTCCCGACGGTCGGTCGCGACCTGCAGCTGCGCTTCCTGCAGGACCGGCTCGACGATGTCACCGAGGAGTCGCGCTGGCGGGTCGTGACCGTGGTGGGCGACGCCGGCATCGGCAAGTCGCGGCTGCTGTGGGAGCTCGACCGGTGGCTGTCGGACTCCTCGGAGCCGTACTACTGGTTCCGCGGCCGTGCGTCGCCGGTCACCCAGGACTCCCCGCTGGCGCTGCTGCGCGACGTCGTCGCCACCCGGCTCGACCTGCAGGACGGCGACGGTCCCGAAGAGGTGCGGCGGCGCTTCCTGGAGTCGTTCCGCATCGCGCTGGGCGACCGCGAGCCCGCCGAGCGGGTACGCCGCCTCGCCCTCGACGCCGCCACGTGGCTCGGCTGGGCTGTCGAGGAGCCGGGCGAGGAGCAGCCCGGGCGACACCCGCAGGCGCTCCGCGACGCCGGCACGGAGGCCGTCGCCCTGATGCTCGAGGCGCTCGGCCGGCGCGCCAGCTGCGTGGTGCTGCTCGAGGACGTGCAGTGGGCCGACGAGGGCACGCTGCGCTGGCTCGACGCCGCGGCGCCGTACCTCGAGGGCTCACCCGTGCTCGTGGTCGCCACAGCTCGCCCGAGCCTGCTCGAGCGGCGCCCGCACTGGGGCGAGGCCCTGGCGCACCACGCCCGGCTCGACCTCGCGCCGCTGTCGCGGCGCGAGAGCCGGCAGCTGGTGCGACTGGTGTTGCACCGGGTGCCCGACCTGCCCGACGACCTCGTGTCGACCGTGGTCGACGGCGCCGAGGGCAACCCCTACTACCTCGAGGAGCTCGTCACCTGGCTGATCGACAGCGGCGTCGTGGAGCGCGGTCCCGGTGACTGGCGGGTCGTCGGCGACGCCGAGCGCCGCACCGCGGTGCCGTCGACCCTCAAGGGCGTGCTGCAGGCCCGCCTCGACGCGCTGTCGCCGGCGGAGCGCGGGCTGCTGCGCCGCGCCGCCGTGGTCGGGCGGGTGTTCTGGGACGACGTGCTGCAGCACCTCGACGACGGCCGCGGGGTGCCGTCGAGCGAGGAGCTGACCGCCACCATCGACGGGCTGCGCCGCCGCGACGTGCTGCTCGAGCGCGAGACCTCGCGCTTCGCGGGCACCCGCGAGCTGGTCTTCAAGCACGCGCTGCTGCGCGACGTCGCCTACGACGGCCTGCTGCGGCGGCACCGCGAGCGCTTCCACCGCCAGGCCGCCGACTGGTTGGCCGACGCCGCCGAGCGCAGCGGCCGCGGCGACGTCCTCGCCGCCGTGGTCGGCCAGCACCTCGAGCGGGCCCGCGACGACCGGGCAGCGGCGTCGTACCTCCGGGCGGCAGGCCGCGCCCTGGGCGTCTACGCCCTCGACGAGGCCGGCGAGCTGCTCGGGCGGGCGCGGCGACTGGCCCCCGCCGACGACCACGCCCTGCGCTTCGACGTGCTGGCCCGTGCCCAGCAGCTGGGCGACCGGCTGGGAGAGCGCGAGCGGCAGCGCGCCGACCTCGACGAGCTCGCGTCGCTGCGGCTCGACCCCGAGCGGCGGCTGCGGCTGCTGGTGATGCAGGCGGAGCTGGCGTTCGTGCACAGCGACTACGACGCGACGCGCGCCCGCAGCGGCGAGGCGGTGCAGCTCGCCCTCGGCCTCGGGCGCGACGACCTGCGCGCCGAGGCGATGCTGGTGCAGGGCAAGGCGCTGACCTGGGCCGAGGACGCCGACGCCGCCCGTGCGCTGCTGGAGCGGTGCGTCACGGTCGCGGGGGCCGCCGGGCGGCCCGACGTCGTCGGCGAGGCCACCCGCTACCTCGCCATGGTCGCCGGCAACGTCGGCGACTACCCCCTGTCGCTGCAGCACGCCGACCGCGCGCGGGCCGTCTTCGCCGAGCTCGGCGACGCCGAGCTCGAGGGCGCCGCGGCCGCCCAGCTCGCCACGACGCTCTACTTCACAGGTCGCTACGCCGAGGCCCTCGAGACGCTCGAGCAGACGTTGCCGGTCTTCCAGAAGGCCGGGCACGTCTACCGCGAGACCATCAACCTCGGCAACATCGCAGGCGTCGCGGCCATGCTCGGCCGCTACGACCTCGCCGACCGCAACGCCCGCCGCGCCATCGAGCTGGCCCGGGGCCTCGACGACATCGAGGCGACTGCCTACAACCTGCTGATCCTGGCCGAGGTCGATCTCTTCCTCGGCCGCTGGGACGACGTACGACGCCACGCCGGCGAGGCCGTCTCGCTGTCGCAGCGTGTCGGCAACCACGTCAGCGAGATCGAGGGCGAGGCCCGGCTGGCCCAGGTGGCGCTCGTGCACGGCGAGATCGACGAGGCCGTCGCCCAGGCCCGTCTCGCCGCCCGCGCCGCCGCCGACACCGCCTCCGACCTCGACGCCGGCCAGGCCCACCTCACGCTCGGCGCGGCTCTCGTGCGCGCCGGGGAGCTCGACGAGGCGTCGTCCGAGCTGGCGGCGGCGTCACGGTGCTTCGCGTCGGTCGACCGGCCCGTGGGCTTGCGCGAGACGCGGGTCGTGCAGGCACGAGTCGCCAGCCTCCGCGGCGACCACGCTGCCGCCGTCGCGCTGGTCGAGCCGGTGCTGCCGCACCTCGACCGCGAGTCGATGAACGGCACCGCCCTGCCCGCCACCCTGCTGCGAGGCGTCGTCACCGTCCTCCGCGCCGCTGACGACCCCCGTGCCACCTCGGCCCTCGAGCTCGCCCGCTCGTTCGTGCACGCCACCGCCGACCAGGTCGCCGACCCCGACGTCCGCGCGGCGTACCTCGCCATCGAGCCCAACCGCGTGCTGCTCGCCGACGACCTGGGGTGAGGGCGGTCACGCGTGTGACCGGATGAGCGACTCCGGGACGGCGGCGCGCCACCCTCCCGCCCTCAGCACCCCGCGAAGACCAGCGGCCCGTCGTAGAAGCCCGACAGCAGGAAGGCGCCGTCGCGGGTCGGGCGCAGGTCGAGGACGACGTCGCTGCCGAGGGTGCGGGCGCGGGCGATCTCGAAGTCGTCGGGGAAGTCGCCGCTGCGGCCGTACGCCGGCCCGGCCGCGAGCTCGGCGCGGGGCCGGAGGTCGCGCTCGGCGCGGTCGGCGTCCTCCAGGTGGGCGACGACGCGCAGGCCGCCCGCGTCGTCGAGCCCGAGCGCGAACCCCTGGAGCGGGCTCAACCCACCGGCCGCCTCGACGGCGCGGGCGGCCTGCTGCTGGGCGGTGGGGTCGGCGGACGCCATGGCGAGGTCGTCGCAGGCGAAGTCGCCGGTCCAGAGCACAGCGGCGGCAGGGGCGCCGAGGCGCTCGGCCAGCGACGGCACTCCGTCGACGCCGAGGGCGCCCGAGCCCACGTCGGCCGACGAGGCGGCGTACGCCTGCTCGTCGCTGGCGACGACCAGGCCCTCGTCGGGGAGCAGGGCGACGTACTGCACGATCGGGGTCAGGGTGAGGTCGAGGCTGGCGATCAGGTCGGGCCCGCCCTCCCAGACCGGCGATGATCCCGACGGGCGGGTGAAGCCGGCCCGCTCGAGGTTGTCGCCGATGACGTCGAAGTCGGTGCCGTCGGGCAGCCGCAGCACGAGCGCGTTGCCGTCGGGCGACTGGCCGAAGGCCTCCCACTGCGCGGTCCCGGGCCCGAACCCGAACAGCTCCTGCATCGCCCCCGCCGCCTCGTCGACGGCAGAGGCCGCAGCGAGATCGCGGTCGTAGGCGGCCGCGACCATCGCGTCGACCTCGTCGCGGTCGGGGGTGTCGCCGAGGTCGCCGTCGCGGCCGAGTGAGCCGCGCACGGCGCGCCAGTCGGTCCAGGTGACGCGCTGCGACTCCGCGGGCACCGCCGCGAGCGCCTGCTCGAGCTCGGTGCGGTCGAAGCGGTCCCACACCACGCGCCCGGCCCAGACGAGCACGGCGACGAGCGCGAGCGCCAGCACCACGGCCAGCACGACCCGCCGCCTCGAGCGCCCCACCCGCACCTCCTGCGACACCCGTGGTGAACGGCGACACACTAGCCCGCCGCCGGTCGCCGGCGGCTCCCCGCGAGGGCCCCGTGCGTGGCAGCATGCTGCCCATGGCGCGACCCGAGCAGAGTGGTCCCGACATCGTCGCTGCCGGCGCCGTCGTCGTCCGCAAGGGCAGCGTGGGCCGGCGCGAGGTGCTCCTCGTCCACCGCCCGAAGTACGACGACTGGTCCTTCCCCAAGGGCAAGCAGGACCCCGGTGAGCACGTCACCGAGACCGCGGTGCGCGAGGTGCTCGAGGAGACCGGTGTCGAGATCCGCCTGGGTCGGCCGCTGCGCCCGCAGCTGTACGCCGTCGCGGGAGGCCGCGGCAAGCTGGTGCACTACTGGGTCGGCCACGTGATCGGCGACGACGACGTCTCGGGCTACGCACCGAACGACGAGGTCGACGCCCTCGCCTGGGTGCCGGTCGACGAGGCCGCCGACCGGCTGACCTACCTCGACGACATCGACCTGCTCGACCAGCTGCACGACGAGCCGCGACCCACCGTGCCGGTCGTCGTGGTGCGCCACGCCAAGGCCGTCAAGCGCGGTCAGTGGGACCGCGAGGACTGGCTGCGCCCGCTCACCGAGCTCGGCCAGCAGCAGTCGGGGATGCTCTCGGGGCTGCTGCGGGCCTACGGCGTCAGTCAAGTCGTGACCTCCAGCGCCACCCGCTGCCGCGACACCGTGGCGCCGTACGCCGAGAGCCAGGTGCTCGCCCTGCAGGAGCTGCTCGAGCTCTCCGAGGAGAAGTACGACGCCTCGGCCACCGCGGCGCTGCTCGCCTCGCTGCGTGAGCAGCGCGAGCCGAGCGTGGTGTGCAGCCACCGACCGATCCTGCCCGACCTCCTCGCCGAGCTCGGCGCCCAGGAGGAGCCGTTGGCACCGGCCGAGCTGGTGGTCTGCCACCACCGCAAGGGCCGGCTCGTCGCCACCGAACGCCACCTGCCGGGCCAGCCCACCTAGACCACCCGAGCCGGTTCCCGGGTGACGCCGATCACGGCCGGGGCCGCCATCGGCGCAGGTCAGAGCCGGTTCGGCAGAGACCGTTCACCGGCCGTTCACCGGCCGCGACGCATCGGGTCACCTCGGCTCCCTAGCGTCCGGGCCGTCCACTCCCTGAACTTCAACCAGGAGACCGAAGTGAAGCGCACTTCTGCACGCCGCGTGGCCGTCCCCGGCGTCGCGGCTCTCGCCCTGACCCTCGTCCTGAGCGCCTGCGGCGCCGGCAACGAGGGCGGCGGCTCGTCCGACTCCGCCGACGGCGCCGCCTCCGGCGACTCGTCGCTGTCCGGCGAGCTCGCCGGCGCCGGCGCCTCCTCGCAGGAGCGCGCCCAGGAGGCCTGGACCACCAACTTCCAGGGCGCCAACGTCGGCGTCACCGTCACCTACGACCCGGTCGGCTCCGGTGACGGCCGCACCCAGTTCATCCAGGGCGGCGTCAACTACGCCGGCTCCGACGCCTACCTCGACGACGACGAGGGCGAGCTGAGCGACGCCACCGAGCGTTGCGGCGGCGAGTCCCCCATCGAGATCCCGGCGTACGTCGCCCCGATCGCGCTGGTCTACAACGTCGAGGGCGTCGACGAGCTCAACCTCGACGCCGACACCGTGGCGGGCATCTTCGCCGGCGACATCACCACCTGGGACGACCCGGCCATCGCCGAGCAGAACCCCGACGCCGACCTGCCCAGCGAGAACATCACCGCGGTGCACCGCTCCGACGACTCGGGCACCACCGAGAACTTCATCGACTGGATGGCGCAGGCCGCGCCCGACGCCTGGACCGAGGAGCCCGACGGTGTCTGGCCGCTCCAGGGCGGCGAGGCCGCCAACGGCACCTCCGGCGTCATCGCCGCGGTGACCAACGGCGCCAACAGCATCGGCTACGCCGACCTCAGCCAGGCCGGCGAGCTCAGCGTCGCCAACATCAAGGTCGGCGAGGACTACGTCACCCCGTCGCCCGAGGCCGCCGCGGCGATCCTCGAGTCCTCGGAGCGCGTCGCCGACCGCGACGACGTCGACCTGGCCTACGACATCAACCGCACCCCCGACGACGGGTCCTACCCGATCGTCCTGGTGTCCTACCTGATCGCCTGCCAGACCTACGACGACCAGGCCCAGGCCGACCTCGTCAAGGCGTTCCTGACCTACGTGGTCAGCAGCGAGGGGCAGCAGGCGGCGGCGGAGAACGCCGGCTCCGCGCCGGTCCCCTCCTCCATCGAGGACGAGGCCTCCGGCATCGTCGAGCAGATCTCGGCGGCCGGCTGATCCCGGACCGAGAGGCCCACAGAGGTGTGTGACGGCGTGCGGGGGGACAAGATCCCCTCGCACGCCGTCGGCGCGAGCGGGCCGACCCTGCACCACCCCCGACCACCGAAGGACTGACGTGACGCAGCAGACCGTCGCCGCCCCACCGGCCGGCAAGAACAAGCGACGGCCCGGCGACCGCATCTTCGCCGGCACCGCCCGCGGCGCCGGCATCGCCATCCTCGTCGCCCTCGCCGGCGTGGCCGTCTTCCTCACCATCGAGGGTGTCCCCGGCCTGACCCAGGACAGCCGCTTCTACGGCCCCCGGGCCGAGTCGTTCCTCGGGTACGTCACCCCGCTGCTGTTCGGCACCGTGCTCGCGGCCGTGATCGCCGTGCTCATCGCGGCACCGCTCAGCTTCGGCATCGCGCTGGTGATCAGCCACTACGCGCCCCGCGTCGTCGCGACCCCCGTCGGCTACGTCATCGACCTGCTCGCCGCCGTGCCGAGCGTCGTGTTCGGCCTGTGGGGCATCAACGTCCTCGCCGTGCGGGTCGCCCCCGTCTACTCGTGGCTGGCCGACAACCTCGGCTGGATCCCGTTCTTCGCCGGTCCCGCCTCGGGCACCGGCCGCACCATCCTCACCGCCGGGATCGTGCTGGCGATCATGATCCTGCCGATCGTCACCGCGATCTGCCGCGAGATCTTCAGCCAGACCCCCCAGCTGCACCAGGAGGCCGCCCTGGCCCTGGGCGCCACGCGCTGGGAGATGATCCGGCTCACCGTCTTCCCCTACGCCCGCTCCGGCATGGTCTCCGCGGTCATGCTCGGCCTGGGCCGCGCCCTCGGCGAGACGATGGCGGTCGCCATGGTGCTCTCGGCCGGCGGCGGCATCACGTTCAACCTGATCTCGAGCTCCAACCCCGCGAGCATCGCCTCCAACATCGCGACGAACTACAAGGAGGGCACGCCGGCGATCATCTCGATCCTCATCGCGACCGGCCTGGTGCTCTTCGTCGTCACGTTCCTCGTCAACTTCGCCGCCCGCTGGGTGGTCGCCCGTTCCGAGCGGAAGATGGCCAAGGCATGAGCACCACCACCACCACGCAGCGACCGTCGGGCCCGCGCTCGGGTCGCGACGTCAACCTCAAGCGGCCCACGCTGCCGCGCTGGGCGCCGTACCTCGTCGCCGCCGGCGCCCTCGCCCTGGCCGCGCTCGTCGCGCTCGTGCTCGGCTGGGGCCCGGTGGGCAGCGCCCTCGTGGCCGGCCTGCTCTTCGTCGTGCTGATGCCGACCTGGTCGAGCGTCGTCGAGGGCAAGCGGGCGGCCGTCGACCGGCTGATGACCTCGCTGGTCTGGGTGGCGTTCCTCGTCGCGCTGGTGCCGCTGGTCTCGCTGATCTTCACCGTGATCAGCCGCGGAGCCCCGCAGATCACCACGACCTTCCTGACCTTCTCCGAGTTCCGCACCAGCCTCGACCAGCCGATCGGCATCTACCACGCCCTCATGGGCACGCTGCTGATCACGCTCGGCGCCGCCGCCATCTCGGTGCCGATCGGCATCTTCGCGGCCATCTACCTCGTGGAGTACGGCCAGAAGAACAAGCTGGCCCGCGCCATCACGTTCCTCGTCGACGTCATGACCGGCATCCCGTCGATCGTGGCCGGCCTGTTCGCCTTCGCGCTGTGGATCCTGCTGTTCGGCCCCGCGGCCCGCGCCGGCTTCGGCGGCTCGATCGCGCTGTCGATCCTGATGATCCCGATCGTGGTGCGCTCCACCGAGGAGATGCTGCGGCTGGTGCCCAACGACCTGCGCGAGGCGTCGTACGCCCTGGGCGTGCCGAAGTGGCGCACCATCGTCAAGGTCGTGCTGCCGACCGCGCTGGGCGGCATCGTCACCGGCGTGACGCTGGCCATCGCCCGCGTCGTCGGCGAGACCGCGCCGCTGCTGCTGATCGCGGGCAGCACCACGATCACCAACTTCAACCTCTTCGACGGACGCATGACGACGCTGCCGGTGTTCATCTACAGCAACTTCACCAACCCCGGCATCGCCCGCGACGGCGGGACGCCGCCCGGCTACGACTACGCCTGGGGCGCGGCGTTCGTGCTCATCGTGATCGTCATGGTGCTCAACCTCCTCGCCCGCATCATCGGCAAGATCTACGCCCCGAAGACCCGCTGACCTGCCCACTCGGCACCCATCCAGGAGACACTGACCCCATGGCCAAGAGCATCGACGTCTCTGACCTCAACATCTACTACGGCGACTTCCTCGCGGTCGAGAACGTCACCATGACGATCCCGGCCCGCTCGGTGACCGCCTTCATCGGGCCCTCCGGGTGCGGCAAGTCGACCTTCCTGCGCTCGCTCAACCGGATGCACGAGGCGATCCCCGGCGCGCGCGTCGAGGGCAAGATCGTGGTCGACGGCCAGTCGCTCTACGACCCCGCCGTCGACCCGGTGGAGGTGCGCCGGATGATCGGCATGGTCTTCCAGCGGCCCAACCCGTTCCCGACGATGTCGATCTACGAGAACGTGCTCGCCGGCATGCGCCTCAACAACAAGAAGCTCAAGAAGGCGACCGCCGACGACGTCGTCGAGAAGTCGCTCAAGGGCGCCAACCTCTGGGAAGAGGTCAAGGACCGCCTCGGCCGTCCGGGCATGGGCCTGTCCGGCGGTCAGCAGCAGCGCCTCTGCATCGCCCGCGCCATCGCCGTCGAGCCGCAGGTGCTGCTGATGGACGAGCCCTGCTCGGCCCTCGACCCGATCTCGACGTCGAAGATCGAGGACCTCATCCAGGACCTCAAGTCCGAGTACACGATCGTCATCGTCACCCACAACATGCAGCAGGCCGCCCGTGTCTCCGAGGACACCGCGTTCTTCAACATCGCCGGCACCGGCAAGCCCGGCAAGCTGATCGAGATGAACCCCACCAAGAAGATCTTCTCGGTCCCCGACGTCCCCGACACCGAGGCCTACATCTCCGGCCGGTTCGGCTGACGAGGCCCCGGGACCGAGCTTGCGAGGTCCCGGAGCAGGCCGAAGGGTCGAGGTGCGAGGGTCGGCGGGTCCCCGGGACGTCATCAGTTCTGGTCGCCCGGGCAACCAGAACTGATGACGTCCCGCCCGGCCGACCGGCTGCCCCGCCACCCTGGACGCCGTACGCCGCCTGACCTAGGTTGGCGCGACCGACCGGGGAGGTTGTCATGGGGTTGCGCGGTGACGTGCGGGTGCGACAGCCCGCGAGGGACGACCTGGTGGGTCGTCGGTTCGTCGTGGCCGGGATCGGCAGCGGTTTCGAGGGCACGATCGTCGTCCGGGTGCTCCAGGGCAGCCGCGTCGTCGGCGAGACCAGCGCGCAGTCGTCGGGCGGCGGCGTGGCGATCGGCGAGTTCGTCGCCGAGGTCGAGCTCGACCGCTCCCCCCGTCCGGGCACCCGGCTGACCGTCGAGGTCGGCGGCGACTCGGGCGACGGCCCGCCGACCAACCTGCGACGCGTCGAGGTGATCTGCTTCCCGCAGCTCACCGGCTGGCTGCTGTGGCGCGTCGAGCGCGGGGACACCCTGTCGCGGATCGTCCGCGAGGTCTCCGACCTCGGCCGCACCACCGTCGCCCAGGTCGTCGCGGCCAACCCGGCCATCTCCGACCCCGACGTCATCCGCCCCGGTCAGCTCGTCCGCGTGCCGCTGTCCTGACCGCCCGCCCCCCCACGGTTGCCGGCGCTTCCCCCTGCCTGCGGGCGTGGGGAACCGCCTGAGTCACTGGTCACCCAGTGACTCGGGAGCCCAGGGACGCCGCCCCGCTCCCCCACGAACGCCCGTGCCTCCCCATCCCCGCGGGCGTGGGGAACCACCCGAGTCACTGGTGGACCAGTGACTCCGGACGAGAGACAGAGGCCCTCAGGGCAGTTGCAGCACGTAGCGGAGCAGGAGGTACGTCGCGCTGGCGACGAGGCCGGCCATGGGGAAGGTGAGGACCCAGGCGACGACGATGGAGCGGGCGACGCCCCAGCGGACCGCGGAGACGCGCTTGGTCGCGCCCACGCCCATGATCGCGCTGGTGATGGTGTGGGTGGTGGAGATGGGGGCCTCGAAGGCGTAGGCGGTCGTGTAGAGCACGCTCGCCGCGACCGACTCGGCGGCGAAGCCGCGGGGCGGGTCGAGGTCGATGATGCGGCGACCGAGGGTGCGCATGATGCGCCAGCCGCCGGAGTAGGTGCCGAGCGAGATGGCCGCGGCGGCGCTGAAGATGACCCAGAAGGGCAGCGGGTCGCCGGCGCTCACGAACCCGCCGGCGAGCAGCGCCAGGAAGATCACGCCCATCGTCTTCTGGGCGTCCTGCAGGCCGTGGCCGAGTGCCATCGCGGCAGCCGAGAGGGTCTGGGCGAGCCGGAAGCCGGCGCCGACCCGGCGTGGCGAGGCGTTGCGGAAGGCCCACATGATGCCGAGCATCACGCCGAAGCCGAGCCCGAAGGCGACCAGCGGCGAGAGCACCATCGGGATCGCGACCTTCTCGATCACGGTCGCCCAGTTGACGAAGACGCCGGCCGTCAGCGCCGAGCCGACGAGGCCGCCGATGAGGGCGTGGGACGACGAGGAGGGCAGCCCGAAGTACCACGTGACGAGGTTCCACGTGATCGCCCCGACCAGCCCCGCCATGACGATGACGAGGCCGTGCGCCCCGCTCCCGGGGTCGATCGTCTCGCTGACGGTGGTGGCGACCTTCTGGCCGAGGAAGGCGCCGACGAAGTTCATCACCGCCGCCATCGCCAGGGCCGCGCGCGGGGTGAGCGCGCGTGTCGAGACCGACGTCGCGATCGCGTTGGCCGCGTCGTGGAAGCCGTTGGTGTAGTCGAAGACCAGGGCCACGACGACGACGGCGATGATGATCGCCAGCTCCATCATCGGACGGGATCGCCTCCTGCCGGGGGCCGCACGGCCTCAGGACTCCTTGGCGTGGATCTGCTCGATGATGTTGGCGACCCGCTCGAACGCGTCCACGGCGCTCTCCAGCGACTCGACGACGTCCTTGAGCTTGAGCACCTCGAGCGCGTCGTAGCCGCCACCGAACAGCTGGGCCAGGATGCGCCGGAAGCTGCGGTCGCCGGCGTTCTCCAGACGGTTGATCTCGATCCAGTACTCCGAGAGCTCCTTCATCGAGCGCAGCCGCGGCATGGCCTCGGCCGTCAGCTCGGCGCAGCGCTGCAGCACCTCGACCTGCTCGGCGACCTCCTCCGGCAGGGTGCCGACCTCGTAGAGGTGGGCCAGGTCGACGGCCTCCTCCATGTGGTCCATCACGTCGTCGAGCGCCGAGGCCAGCGCGTAGATGTCCTCGCGGTCGAACGGCGTCACGAAGGTGTTGTTGACCCGCGAGGCGATCTCGTGGGTGGTCTCGTCGGCGCGGTGCTCGGCCTCGCGCATCCGTGTGGAGATGTCCTCGCGGTCGGCGCCGTCGGCGAGCAGCTGGGCGAGGATCGAGGCACCGTCGACGAGGTGGGACGCCGAGGTCGTCAGGAGCTCGTAGAACGCGTTGTCCACGGGCTTGAAGCGCAGCGCCACGGGTCGGCTCTCCATGCGGGTGAGGGAGGGGGTTCAGGAACGGGACACATGCTAGGGCCTTGCTCGTCACCTGCCCGTCACGCCACCCGCACCGACTACCCCCAGGGGGTATAAGATGGTGGTCATGAGCGGCACCACCCCCGGCTACCACGACCGCAAGGCCGACTACCTCGCGCGGTTGCGCCGCATCGAGGGTCAGGTCCGCGGCCTGCAGCGCATGGTCGAGTCCGACACCTACTGCATCGACGTGCTGACCCAGGTCTCCGCCGTCAAGAGCGCGCTGCAGAGCGTCTCGGTCGGCCTCGTCGAGGACCACCTCGGCCACTGCGTGCAGGAGGCCGTGTCGTACGCCGCCCACGACGGCGAGCGCGGCGAGGAGCTCGCCCGCGAGAAGGTCGCCGAGGCCAGCACCGCCATCACCCGCCTGCTCCGTTCCTGACCCACCACCCCTCCGAGGAGGACCCCGTGCCCACCACCTACTCCGTCACCGGCATGACCTGCGGCCACTGCGTCCAGGCCGTCACCAGCGAGGTCTCGGCGCTCGACGGCGTCACCGAGGTCGTCGTCGACCTCGAGGCCGGCACCCTCACCGTCACCGGCGAGGCCACCCAGGACCAGGTCGCCGAGGCCGTCGACGAGGCCGGCTACGCCCTGGCCTGAGCCGCGCCCTTCGTGACGCCCGCTCGTCCTTCGAGACGGTCGCAGAGCGACCTCCTCAGGAAGCAGCCCGGGCGGGCCTCTCCTCGTGGAGCGAGCCGGTCCCGCTCCCTGAGGTGCGAGCGCAGCGAGCCGGTCCCGCTCCCTGAGGTGCGAGCGCAGCGAGCCACGAAGGGCCACCCCACCCACCACCCACCGAGGAGCACGTCATGACCACCACCGAGCACGAGGGGCGCGAACGCACGAGCGTCGACCTGCTGGTCGGCGGCATGACGTGCGCGGCGTGCGTCAACCGGGTGGAGAAGAAGCTCAACCGCCTCGACGGCGTGACGGCGAGCGTCAACCTGGCCACCGCGTCGGCGCACGTGGAGTACGACGCGACCCTGGTCGACGAGGACACGCTCGTCGCCACCGTCGAGCGCACCGGCTACACCGCGACCCTGCCGAGCGACACCGGCCCCGGTGACGACGAGGAGCGCGACGCCTCGCACGCGCTGCTGCGGCGGCTGGTCGTCGCCGTGCCCCTCACGCTGGCGGTGGTCGTCGTGGCGATGGCGCCCGGCGTGCCCCGGCTGCCGTGGCTGCAGCTGGTGCTGGCGCTCCCGGTGTGGGCGTGGGCGGGGTGGCCGTTCCACCGCGCGGCCCTGGTCAACGCCCGCCACGGCGCCGGCACCATGGACACCCTGGTGTCCATCGGCACCACCGCCGCCGTGGCCTGGTCGACGGTCGAGCTGCTGCGCGGCGAGATGCACCTCTACTACGAGGTCGCGGCCGTGGTCACGACGTTCCTGCTGCTCGGGCGCTGGCTCGAGGCCCGCGCGAAGTCCCGGGCGGGCTCGGCGCTGCGTGCGTTGCTCGAGCTCGGCGCCACCCGCGCGGTGCTGCTGGACGACGACGGCGTCGAGGCCGAGGTCGACGTCGCCGAGCTGCGTCCCGGCCAGCAGGTGCTGGTGCGTCCGGGCAGCCAGGTGCCGACCGACGGCCGCGTGGTCAGCGGCCGCAGCGCCGTCGACGAGTCGATGGTCACCGGCGAGAGCCTGCCTGCCGAGAAGGGCCCCGGCGACGAGGTCGTCGGCGGCACGCTGACCACCGACGGCCGGCTCGTCGTCGAGGTCACGCGCATCGGCCGCGACACCCTGCTGGCGCGGATCCGGCAGTCGGTGCTCGACGCGCAGGTCGGCAAGGCGCCGATCCAGCGGCTGGCCGACCGGGTCTCGGGGGTCTTCGTGCCGGTCGTGCTCGCGATCGCGCTGCTGACCCTCGCCACCTGGCTGCTGCTGACCGGCGACGCCGACGCCGCGGTCGGCGCGGCCGTCACCGTGCTCGTCATCGCGTGTCCCTGCGCGCTCGGCCTGGCCACGCCCACCGCGATGATGGTCGGCACCGGGCGTGCAGCCCAGCTCGGCATCGTGATCCGCAGCACCGAGACGCTCGAGTCCTCGCGTCGTGTCACCACCGTCGTGCTCGACAAGACCGGCACCCTGACGACCGGCGAGATGCGGGTGCACGACGCGGCCGGCGACGACGACGCCCTCGACCTCGCGGCCGCGCTGGAGTCGCAGAGCGAGCACCCGATCGCCCGTGCGGTCGCGGCGGGGCGGGCGCCGTACCGCCCGGTGCAGGACTTCACCACCACGCCGGGCCTCGGGGTCACCGGCACGGTCGACGGCCACCGCGTCGAGGTCGCCCGCGCCCCCGACGACGCCGCGGTCCTGCCCGACGAGCTGGCCGCACTCGTGCGCAGCGCGCGCGACGCGGGCCGGACCGCCGTGCTCGTGACCGTCGACGACGCACCGCGCGCAGCCTTGGCCGTGGGCGACACCGTCAAGGACGAGAGCGCCGACGCGGTCGCCGCGCTGCACGATCTCGACCTGCGCGTCGTGCTGCTCACCGGTGACCACGAGACGGCGGCGCGCCACGTCGCGGAGCGGCTCGGCATCGACGAGGTCGTCGCCGGGGTGCGTCCCGACGACAAGCTCGAGCACGTACGCCGCCTGCAGCAAGCGGGCGAGCGCGTCGCGATGGTCGGCGACGGCGTCAACGACGCGGCCGCTCTCGTGCAGGCCGACCTCGGGGTCGCCATGGGCACCGGCACCGACGCGGCCATCGAGGCGGGAGACCTCACCCTCGTCAGCGGTGACCCCCGCCTGGTGGCGACGGCGCTGCGACTGTCGCGCCGCACGCTCACGACGATCCGGCAGAACCTCTTCTGGGCCTTCGCCTACAACACCCTGGGTATCCCCGTGGCCGCCCTGGGCCTGCTCGACCCGATGCTGGCCGGCGGCGCGATGGCCGCCTCCAGCGTCTGCGTGGTCACCAACTCGCTGCGGCTGCGTCGTTGGACGCCGGCCGGCTGACTACGCCGACCGCTTCCGGACACCCAGGATCTGGTCGATCTCACCGGCCGACAGGTGACCGTCGACCTCGTTGGCCGCCACGATCAGGTTGGCCGTCAGCTCGACCTCACCCAGCAGCTCGTCGTCCTCGAGCCGTACGTCGAACGGGTCGTCCATCTCTTATGCCTCCCCCGAGTTGTCTGCGTCCCAGTGTCCCCGCTCGACCCCCCGCGTCAAACATCTGCGGGGAGAAATGACAGAAGCCCCGCCCGGGTGACCGGACGGGGCTCCTGCTCTGAGCAACGTCAGAGGGGGCGGACGTTCTCCGCCTGCGGGCCCTTGGGGCCCTGGGTGACGTCGAACTCGACCTTCTGGTTCTCGTCGAGCGACTTGTAACCCTGGGTCTGGATCGCCGAGTAGTGAACGAAGACGTCGTCGCCGCCGTTCTCCTGGGCGATGAAGCCGAAGCCCTTCTCGGCGTTGAACCACTTGACGGTTCCGTTGGCCATGCTGGTTGTTCTCCTTGCGTGGATTTCTTCAGGCTGGGACGTCAGGGCGACGTCCACTCCGAGATGCAGTGACACGTCGTCCCGTCTTGCAAGCCTGGAGAGCCAGAAAGAGAAACTCGGTTGGATCACAAACTCCAACGAGCGTCAGTAGAACCGCTGGAACTTGCACCTCGTGTGAGAGACAGTAGCAATCCGGGAACAACAGGCCAGGCCCACCCCGCGGCGCGCCCCCGGTGCCCCCCGCCGACCAGGAGGTCCCCGTGTCCGCCGAGCCCCACGGCCGAGAGGTCGACGACCCCGGCGACTGGGAGTTCCACGAGGGCGACGGGCCGTGGGCGGGCTGGCTCTACCGGTACGCCGACGGCACGCTCGTCGCCCAGGACGGCACCGTCCTGGAGGAGCCCCCCGCCCAGCCGAGCCCCGAGCCCGTGCCGGTCGCGACCTCCGCCGAGCCCGCGGTGCCCGAGTCGCCGGTCGAGCCCGTCGACACCTCCGCGGAGCCCGCGATGGCCGAGTCGTCCGCCGAGCCCGTCGAGACCGCGGTGGCCGACTCGTCGGTCGAGCCCGCCGAGCCCTCCGCCGAGCCCGCGGTGGCCGACTCGTCGGTCGAGCCCGCCGAGACCTCCCCCGAGACCGCGGTGGCCGAGTCGCCGGTCGAGCCCGTCGAGACCTCCCCGGAGCCCGCGGTGGACGAGTCGCCGGTCGAGCCCGTCGAGACCTCCCCGGAGCCCGCGGCGGCCGAGTCGCCGGTCGAGCCCGTCGAGACCTCGTCCGAGGACCGAGGACCCGGTGACTGGGTGTTCCACGACGGCACCGACCAGCACGAGGGCTGGCTCTACCACCACACCGACGGCCGTCTCGAGCAGGAGGACGGCACCCTCGTCGAGCCGCAGCCCGAGGCGACCCTGGAGCCGCAGCCCGCACCGGAGCCGGCCCCAGCACCCGTGCCCACCCCCGAGCCGACGCCGATCGAGGAGCCGGAGCCGACCGAGGACCCCGTCCCGGCCGCCCGCGACGACCGCGGCCCCGGCGACTGGGTCTTCCACGACGGCAGCGACGACACCGGCCCGCACGACGGCTGGCTCTACCACCACACCGACGGCCGCCTCGAGCGCGAGGACGGCACGACCGTCGAGCCCACCGACGACGAGCCCACCGAGCCCGCACCGTCGCCGGTCGAGCCCGACGAGGCCGTCGAGGCCACCGGTGACACCGACCCGCACCCGAGGCCGACGTACCTGCGGTGGGAGGCGAGCGTGGTGCCGCAGTACCTCGCGGGCGTCGTGTTCGTCGCGGCGGCGATCGGGGCGGTCGTGCTGCTGGTCGACTTCCTCGGCGACACCGCCTCGGGACGGCTCGTGCCGGCCGTGGGCCTGGTCCTGCTGGCGGGGGCAGCGCTGCTGTCGCTGGGCTCGCTGGCCCCGACCGTGGTGACGCTGCGCGAGAGCGTCGTCGAGGTGGCCCACGGCGAGACGGTGCGCCGCTACGACCTGGCCGAGAGCGGCGTACGTCTCGACCTGCAGGGCTCGCCGTCGTCGCTGTCGTGGCAGGCGCGACTGGGGCACCCCGACGGCGACGTCGACCTGCTGCGCCGGCGCCAGGTCGACCCCCGCGAGTTCACCGACGCCGTGCGGGCCTACCGTCCCGACGCATGATCCGCACGACGCCGTTCCGCCCGCGGCTGGCGGAGCTGGACGACCAGCACTTGTTCACGCACTGGGAGGGGCACCTCTCGCCGCTGCGCTACACGCACGCCCCGAAGCACGAGTACTTCGCGGTGCGGCACGCGGTCGGGCTCTTCGACACCAGCCCGCTGCACCAGTACCGCGTCACCGGTCCCGGCGCCGAGCGGCTCCTCGCCGGCGTCCTGCTGCGCGACGTACGACGCTGTGACGTCGGGCGGGCGCAGTACACCGCGTGGTGCGACGAGCGCGGGTTCGTCAGGCACGACGGGCTGGTGCTGCGGGAGGCCGACGGCTACCTGCTCAGCGCGGCCCGCGCCACCCACGGCTGGCTCGCCGACCTGGCCCGCGACCTCCCGGTGAGCCTGCCGGTCGAGGTGCAGGACGTCTCCGACGACCTCGCCGTGCTCGCGGTGCAGGGGCCGGCGGCGCCGACGGTGCTGGCGCCGCTGGTCGGGGCGGTCAGCACGATGAGGGCGTTCGACCACCTGCGCGCACCGGTCGCGGGGCACGACGTGCTGGTCTCGGCGACCGGCTTCACCGGCGGGCCGGGCTTCGAGCTGACGGTGGCCGCCGACGGCGCGCTCGACGTGCTCGACGCGGTGCTGGCGGCGGGCCGCGGGCACGGCGTGCGCCCCTACGGCGAGGAGGCGATGGACGTGCTGCGCGTCGAGGCCGGCCTCCCCCTCGTCGACGTCGAGTGGCACGACGGCCGACTGGCCGAGACCGACGCCGACCGGGTCACCCCCGACGAGCTCGGACTGGGGTGGATGGTCGACCCGGGGCGCGCCTTCGTCGGCGCCGACGCCGTACGACGCGAGCGCCGCGACGGCTCCACCCGCTGGCGCACGGTCGGCGTGGTCGTCGACTGGGAGCACTGGGACGCGCTGCACCGCGCGTCGGGCCGCCACCCCGCCGTGCTTGAGGCGCGGGCGCCGTACGAGCTGCTGCTGACCCAGGACGACGGCACCGAGGTCGGCTACACCACCAGCCTGGTGTGGTCGCCGCTGCTGCAGGCCCACGTCGGCCTCGCCCGGGTGCGGCCCGACCTCGCGGCGCCCGGCACGGTGCTGCACCAGGAGCTCGTCCTCGACCACCACGCCACCCGGGTGCGCGTGCGCACGACGACCCCGAACCACCTGCGAGGAGCGCGATGAACGACTGGGACGCGATCGTCGTCGGCGGCGGCCACAACGGCCTGACGCACGCGGCGTACCTCGCCAAGGAGGGCCTGCGCACGCTCGTGCTCGAGGCCAACGACGTGGTCGGCGGGGCGGCGATCACCGAGGAACTGCGACCGGGGTTCCGGTTCACGACGTTCTCCTACGCGCTGTCGCTGCTGCGGCCCGAGATCATCCAGGAGCTGCGCCTGGTCGACCACGGGTTCATGCCGCTGATGATGCCGTCGTCGTTCCACCCGACCGGCGACGGCGGGCACCTGCTGCTCGGTGACGACCACGGGCAGAACGTCGCCGAGATCCGCCGCCACTCCCCCCACGACGCCGAGGCCTACGACCGCCACGCCGCCGACCTCGCCGCCGTGTGCCGCGCGGTGCAGCCCGTCTTCGACCAGGCCCCGCCCGACGTGTTCGGCGACGAGGGCGAGGTCGACGTCTCGTGGCTGACCACGCACCTCGGGTCGCTCGACCGGCGCACCCTCCACGACGTGGTGCGCCTGCTCACCGGCAGCGCGGCCGACTGGATCCGCGACTACTTCGAGCACCCCGCCGTGCAGGGCTACTACTCGTCGTCGGCGATCATCGGCTCCCAGGTCGGACCCATGTCGCCCGGCTCGGGGCTGGTCTTCTTGTTCCACAAGCTCGGCGAGCACGACCGGCACCTCGGCTCGTGGGCGTTCCACCGCGGCGGCAACGGCGGCTTCACGCAGGTGCTCGCGCGGGCCGCGGCGTCGTACGGCGCGACGGTGCGCACCGGCGCCCGGGTCACCTCCGTGCTCGTCGACGGCGAGACCGCCACCGGGGTCGTGCTCGACGACGGCACCGAGCTGCGCGCGCACGTCGTGGTCTCCGCGCTCGACCCGCGGCGCACCTTCACCGAGCTCGTCGACCCGCGCGGCCTGCCGGGCGACCTGGTCGACAGCGTGCGGCGGATGAAGTTCCGCGGGGTCTCGGCCAAGGTCAACTTCGCCCTCGACGCGCTGCCGCGTTTTCCCGGGTTGCCGGAGGGCTCCGACGACCACCTCCGCGGCTTCGTCAACATCGGCCCGACCATCGAGTACGTCGAGCGCGCCTTCGACGCCGCCAAGTACGGCTGGTACTCCGACCGACCCTTCATCGACGCCGCGATCCAGTCGGTCGTCGACCCGACGATGGCCCCGCCCGGCCAGCACGTCATGTCGTGCTTCGTGCAGTACGCGCCGTACGAGCTCCGCGGCTCGACGTGGGAGGCCGAGCGCGAGCCACTCGGTGACGTCGCCCAGGCCGTGCTCGAGTCGCACTTCCCCGGCTTCGGCGACCTCGTGCTCCAGCGCGAGGTCGTCACGCCCGTCGACATCGAGGCCCGCACCGGACTGACCGAGGGCAACATCTTCGCCGGCGAGTTCCTCGCCCCGCAGATGTGGTTGTTCCGCCCCGCGCCGGGCTGGAGCCGCTACCGCACCCCGCTCCAGGGCTACTACCAGTGCGGCTCCGGCACCCACCCCGGCGGCTGCGTCATCGGCAGCCCCGGTCGCCTGGCCGCCCAGGCCGTGCTGCGCGACGTACGCCGCTGATGCGTGGGTCGTGTGCCTGAGAGGGCGCTACTGCGCCCTCTCAGGCACACGACTCGACCCGGAACGGCCAGCGGATAGGCTCGCCGTTCGCACGGGCCTCTAGCTCAACCGGCAGAGCAGCGGACTTTTA
The DNA here is from genome assembly GCF_054777915.1 of Nocardioides marmoraquaticus. Lineage (NCBI taxonomy): Bacteria > Bacillati > Actinomycetota > Actinomycetes > Propionibacteriales > Nocardioidaceae > Nocardioides > Nocardioides marmoraquaticus. Next base: position 121,795 of record NZ_BAAHAA010000006.1, read on the forward strand.
ATCCGCGGGTTCAGGGTTCGATCCCCTGGGGGCCCACCCCGACCGAGCTGGGCCATGCTGGTCCACTCCCGGCAGACCCTTCTGACGGGTTTCGCCCCGCGAGGCGTCCGATTCGTCCTCCAATGGAGGCACGTCTCGCCGGGCTCCAGCGCCCGAGCGGGCTCGGCGAGACGCCCCAACCCCGACCGCGGTCACCGCAACGGCTGCCCGCGATCGGATCGCGACAGCCGTCAGCGGCCTCGGATCGCCCCACCGCGGTGGTCCGCGCGGGGGCCGGCGGCTCGAGGACAGGCACCTGACCCCGACCTCGCAGGTGGACGGCGTCTTCCCACCCGCCGGTCACCGTCCTACGCTCGGGGAAGATCAGTCCGCGACGCGTCGAAGCGAGGCGCCGACCCCGCCCAGGTCGAAGGACATCTCGATGACCGCCACGCGCGACGTGGGGTGGTACCGCGACCCCGCGCACCCCGACCAGCACCGCTTCTGGGACGGTCGCCGCTGGCAGCGCCAGGCCGACCACCTCCGGCTGGCCCTCCTCGACAGCCGCGGTCCCTCGACGGGCGACGAGGCCGCCGCCAGCGAGGACCCGCCGAGGGGCTGACGTCTCAGCGGCGGGCGGCGTCGAGGACGGTCGGGGGCCGATCCTGACGGCCACGGGCGTCGGGACGCAGCACTGCCGCGGTCACGGCCACCAGGTGGCAGCGATCCGCGGCAGTGATGGCGGGCGTCAGCCCAGGACGCCGTTGTCCTCCAGGAACTGCTGGGCGACAGTCTTGGGGTCCTGCTTGTCGGTGACGACGGCGGCCAGCGCCTCGGTGAGGTTCTCGGTGGTGAGCGCCTCGGAGACGGAGTTGAGCGCCTCCTCGACCTCGGGGGTGACCTTGTCGCTCTTGATCAGCGGCAGGATGTTCTGCGAGGTGTAGAGGTTCTCGGGGTCCTCGAGCACGACGAAGTCGTTGGACTCGATGCTGGGGTCGGTGGAGAAGATGTTGGCCACCTGGACGGTGCCGTCCTTCAGCGCCGAGACGGTCAACGGGCCACCGACGTCGAGCGGGCGGAAGCTCTTGAACTCCACCCCGTAGACCTCCCGGAGGCCCACCAGGCCCTGGAACCGCTCCTCGAACTCCGGGCCCGCCCCGACGACGAGGTCACCGGCGACGGGCTCGAGGTCGGCGATCGAGGCGAGGTCGTACTGCTCGGCGGTCTCCTGGGTGACCGACAGGGTGTCCTTGTCCTCCGCCTCGGACTGCGGCAGCGTCTCGGTGCCCTCGGGCAGCACGTCCTGCAGCGCGTCGTACACCTGGTCGGGGGCGGTGACGTCGCGCGGCACCTCGTCGCCGTTGCCGGCGGCGAGGAACGCGAGCAGCGCGCCGTTGTACTCCGGCAGCAGGTCGATCGAGCCGTCGTCGAGCCCGCGCAGGTAGACCTCGCGCGAGCCGATGTTGGGCTGGGTCTGCACCTCGACGCCGGCGTCCTCGAGAGCGAGCGCGTACATGTTCATCAGCAGGACGTTCTCGGGGAAGTTGGCCGAGCCGACGGTGATGCTGTCGGCGCTGCCCTCCTCGGGGGCGAAGGCGTCGTCGCCGCCACCGCCGCCGCAACCGGCGAGCAGGGCAAACGACGCCGCGACGGCGCCGAGCGTGATCAGGGGTCGGGACATGGTGGTTACCTTCCGGAGGGGGTGGGGGTGGAGCGAGCCGGTCGAGCGGTGCGCCCGCTGACGCCGCCGGAGACGACGAGGCGCTGCACGGCGGCGAGCAGCAGGTCGAGCACGACGGCGAGCAGGCCGACCACGACGGCCCCGGCGAAGACCTCGGGGTAGTCGCGGGTGGCAAGGCCGTCGATGAGGAAGCGACCCAGGCCGCCGGACCCGACGTACGCCGCGATGGTCGCCGTGGAGACCACTTGGAGCGTGGCGTTGCGGACGCCGCTGAACATCAGCGGCAGGCCCATCGGCACCTCGACGCGGAGCAGCACCTGGCGCTCACGCATGCCCATGCCCCGAGCAGCGTCGACGGTGTGACGGTCGACGTTGCGCACCGCGGCGTAGGTGTTGGTGAGGATCGGCGGGATGGCCAGCACGACGAGGGCCACCGTGATCGGCAGCAGCCCGATGCCGAACCCGACGACGATGATCGCGATGAGTCCGAGCGTCGGCAGCGAGCGTCCGGCGTTGCCGGCGTTGATGGCCAGGAACGCGAAGCGGTTGGTGTGGCCGATGACCAGGCCCACCGGGTAGGCGATCGCGAAGCCGATCGCCAGGGCCAGCGCGGTGTAGCCGAGGTGCTCGACGATGCGCTGCCAGAAGCCACGGTCGGTGCCGAACGCCCACATCGTGGGGTCGAGCAGCACCGAGAAGAGTCCGTCGTTCACTGCCTCACCTCCCCACCCGGGTCCAGGGCGTCAGCCCACGCTGCGCCAGCACGAGGAGCAGGTCGGCCAGCAACGACAGCAGGATCGACAGCACCAGGCCGACGACGATCGGCACCGAGTAGAAGAGCTGGAAACCGGTGGTGAAGAGCTGGCCGAGCCCGCCGAGACCGACCAGGGCGCTGACGCTGACCAGGCTGATGTTGGAGACGGTGGCGACACGCAGCCCGGCGAAGATCACGGGCGTCGCGATCGGCAGGTCGACCGTCGCGAGACGGCGGAGCCGCCGGTAGCCCATCGCCGTCGCTGCCTGCGTGACGACCGCGTCGACCGACCGCAGGCCGTCGGCGACCACGCGCACCAGCAGCGCGAAGGAGTAGACCGACAGTGCGATGACGACGTTGACCGGGTCGAGGATGCGCGTTCCGAGCAGGCCGGGCAGGACGGTGAACAGCGCGAGCGACGGAACGGCGTACAGCAGGCTCGAGGCGTTGAGGAGCGGGTGGTAGAGCCAGCCGTAGCGGGTCGCGAGGTAGCCCACCGGGATCGCGGCGACCAGGGCGATCAGCACGGGCAGCAGCGCCAGCAGCAGGTGCTGGCGCAGCAGCTCGAGCACGAGCTCGCCGTTGGTGTCGAGGTAGGTGCGGACCTCGCCGAGGTAGTCGAGCACGGCTACCCCCGGCGCCGCAGGTGCTCGGCGATGGTCTCGTGGCGCACGACCCCGTCGGCGCGGCCGTCGGCGTCGAGGCGTACGGCGGCCCCGACCGGCGAGCTGATGGCGGCGTCGAGCGCGCTGCGGAGGCTGTCGGTGACGACGAAGGTGCCGCCCGCGTCGAGCGTCTCGCCGTCGCGCACCCACCCGGCCGGGCGACCGTCGTCGAGGCGGAGGCTCGCACCGGCGACCTCGGTGGTGACCGGCTCGACCGGCAGTGCGTCGGCGGCCGCGAAGGACAACCCGCGGAAGCCACGGTCGCGCCCGACGAAGCCGGCCACGAAGTCGTCGGCCGGGTGCGCCAGGATCTCGGCCGGCGGGGCCACCTGCGCCAGGCGACCGCCCTCGGCGAAGACGGCGACCCGGTCACCGAGTCGGATCGCCTCGTCGATGTCGTGGGTGACGAAGGCGATGGTCTTGCCGAGCTCGCCCTGGAGGCGGAGGAACTCCTGTTGCAGCCCGTCGCGCACCACCGGGTCGACGGCGCTGAACGGCTCGTCCATCAGCATCACCGGCGGGTCGGCGGCCAGGGCCCGGGCGACGCCGACGCGCTGCTGCTGGCCGCCGGAGAGCTGCGCCGGGTAGCGCTTGGCGAACGACGCCGGCAGCCCGACGAGCTCCATCAGCTCGGCCGCGCGGCTGCGCGCCTCCCGACGGCTGGATCCGGTGAGCACCGGCACCGTGGCGATGTTGTCCTCGATGGTGCGGTGCGGGAAGAGGCCGGCGTGCTGGATGACGTAGCCGATGCCGCGCCGCAGCTCGGCGGGGTCCTGCGAGCCGACGTCGCGCCCGTCGATGGAGATCGAGCCCGACGAGGCGTCGATCATGCGGTTGATCATGCGCAGCGAGGTGGTCTTGCCGCAGCCGGAGGGCCCGACCATCACGGTGATCTCGCCGGTCGGCAACTGCAGGTCGAGGTGGTCGACCGCGACGGTGCCGTCGGGGAACTGCTTCACGACCTGCTCGAACTCGATCACGGCGTCTCCGTCGGTCCGTCGGTCCGCCTGCGGGGCGGTAGGAGGGTAGGGCGGTAGCGCTGGTGATGACTCGCGCAGCACGAATCTAGCTCAGTCGAGCGACCGGGCTTCTCCAGTCCACCCCTCGCGCAGCAGCGCGCGGAGCGCCTCGACGTCACGACCGTAGGCCCGGTCGGCGGCGTCGTGCGGCACGACCCGCCGTGCGGACGCCAGGGCGTCTCGCAGCGCGGCGGGGGCGCCGGCGTACCGCTCGGGCTCGAGGACCTCGGCCTGGAGCACCGCGAGCAGGCCGCAGGCGACCGTCGTCTCCCACGCGTCGAGGGCCCGTCGCAGCGTCTCGACGGCGTCGACGGCGAAGGTCTGGACGTCCTCCTGGCCGCTGGAGGTCTCGGCCAGCCCCGTCGCGGTGGCCGTGACCGGCAGGCAGGCGTGCACCGCTCCGACCGCGCGCTTGTGCACCGCGACCAGGCCCGCGTGGGGGCCGGGCTCGAGGGCGAGCTGGGCCGGCAGCCCGGTGGTGCGCGGGTCGAGGAGCCGGTGGAGCCGGGCCGTGCCGACGGTCGCGGCGTGCACCGCCGCGGCCCGCAGCGCGTCGGAGGAGGCCGCGAGGTCGAGCCCGTGGAAGCCGGGCGTGCCGATCAGGACGTCGTCGACCAGGGCGGGCGAGTCGGTGACGCCACCCAGCGACCGGGCCACCGCCTCGTCGAGGCCCCGCCGGGCCCGCGCCACCTGAGCGAGGACCGGCCCGAGCACGCGGAACGACACCGGCGCCTGCAGCGCGCGCGGCGCCGCCTCCGGACCGACCAGCCCGCGCAGCTCCTCGAGCACGGCGGCGAGGTCGTCGTCGGCGCGGGCGACGCGGGCGTCGTACGGGTCCCGGGGCGCGCCGGTCAGCACGACCTGCGCCGCCCCCACGACCAGCTCCTGGTGTGCGAGCAGGGCCGCGCGCAGCGCCGCCAGGGTCGCCAGCGCGGTGGCGAGCGGGACGCCGCCCAGCAGCGCGATGCCCTCCTTGGCGCCGAGGGCCGGCGGCTCCAGGCCGCGTGCGGCCAGCTCCGGACCGGCCGGCACCTCGGCGCCGTCGACCAGCAGCACGCCGGCGTCGCCGAGGTGCCCGAAAGCGTGGGCGAGCGGCACGATCTCGCCCGCCGAGCCGTAGCCCGAGCGCGGCACCGCCGGCACCACCCGGTGCTCCAGCAACGTCACGAGCCAGGCGGCGAGCTCGGGCCCGGCACCGCTGTCGGGACCCACCAGCGTGCGCAGGCGTACGGCGAGCAGCGCGCGCACCTCGGCCTCGCCCAGCCAGGGCGGACCGCCCACGGCACGCGCGAGCAGCAACGAGGTCGACTGGCGGGCCTGCGCGTCGGGGTCGAGGTCGACCACGCTCTGCGCGCCGGCTCCGGTCGTGACGCCGTACACCCGGGCACCGGAGGCCAGCAGCCCCAGCAGCCGCTCACGACGGGCACCCACCTGCTCGAGGAGAGGGGGCGCGAGCGAGAGGAGCTCGCCGGCGGCGACGCGGCAGACGGCAGCGGCGTCGAGGTCGTCGGGGGTCGTGACGAGGACGGTCACCGGTAGCGCACCATCTGGCCGACCTCGGCGGCCTCGGCTCGCTCGAGCAGCAGCTGCCCGACGGCCACGTCGAGGATCGACAGGCCGCGGTGCCAGAACAGGACGCGCTCGGTGTCGCTCTCGCGGCCGGGTCGGCGGCCGGTGACGACGTCGCCCAGCTCGGCGTGCAGCGTCTGCTCCGACAGCGCGCCGGTGTCGACGTGGTGGCGCAGCGCGCCGAAGCGGCCCGAGCGCGACTCGCGCCAGTCGTCGACCACCACCTTGTCGACGACGTCGAGGAGGTCGGGGGCCAGCGCGCTCACGGTGCCGTAGGGCACCAGCAGGCTGCCCGGGGCCAGCAGGTCGCGGTGCACCAGCGGGGCGGGCTCGCTGAGCCGGGTCGCCTCGACGCACACGTCGGCGCCGTCGAACGCCGCCTCGACCGAGTCGGTCACCACCACCTCGGCGCGCACCACCTCGCGCAGCCGCTCGGCGAACGACTCGCGCGACTCGGGCCGTCGGCTGGTCACGCGCACCTCGTCGAGGTCGAGCAGGGCGTCGAGCAGCACGACGTTGCTCCACGCGGTGCCCCGTGCACCGGCGTGACCGAGCACCTTCGCGTCGGGCCGGGCCAGGTGGCGCGCCCCCACCGCCGTCATCGCGCCGGTGCGGACCTCGGTGATCCAGGTGGCGTCGACGATCGCGCGCGGCACGCCGGTGTGGGGGTCGTACAGCGTCAGCAGCGCCAACTCGCTCGGCAGGCCCTGCTCGTAGTTCGGCACGAAGTCACCGACGACCTTGACCCCGCTGACGCCGTGGTCGCCCAGGGTCGAGACGTGGCCGCGCAGCACGTTGAAGTGGCCGCGGCCGCCGTTGTCGGGCACCAGGTGGGTGCGCGGCTCGAAGACCGTCTCGCCGCGACCGTGGGCCGCGACCACCCCCTCGACCGCGTCGACCACCTCCGCCGGCGTCACGCCCAGGGCGTCGACGTCGGGGCCGGAGAGGAACCGGAGCCACAGGGAGTCGTCGGGCATGCCCCCGAGCATGCCTGGTACCACCGCCAGTCGATGTGCCTCAGGTCGCCAGCGGGTGCTCTTCCGTTCACCCACGCCGAGACAGCGCCCGGACATTGTGGACCCACAGGTCTAATCCAGATCAAATCCGGCTTTAATCGGACTAGACCGCATCGCGGCCTCTCGTCCAACAGGGGAGATGGTCGCTCAGCGATTTGGCTAGTGCTCACCAATTAGCCATAACCTCCGAGTTCACTACCAACTATTCTCGGAGGAATTCGTGCGCGCAAAATCGATCCCGGCCGTGGCTGCCATTGTTCTCGTCCTCGGGGCGTCAGCCTGCGCGGCCGAGTCGACCGGGGGCTCTTCCTCCGGCGATGGCCGCGGCAGCAGCGCCGAGAAGGTCCCGGGTCGCTACCAGAACCCGAAGGACATCAAGGTCGGCAAGGCCTTCGAGGTCGACGGTTTCAACTACGCAGCGGGTTGGCGGATCAAGAACAGCTTTGGTGTGAGCGACGTCAAAGCTCTGAAAGTCACTAACAACCGAGACAAGAGCGATTCAGCCCTGGTGACCATGAAGGCCTGGAAGGACAAGGAGGTGGTGGCGTCCATCGACTGCACCAGCGACCCGATCGCCCCCGGCACCACCGTCACCCTCTCGTGCTTCGGCGATGCTCTCCCCAAGCAGTACAAGCGCCTGACCATCGAGGACAGCTTCTAAGTCCCGCGTACCCGCACCTAAGGACCACGACATGTCTGAAACCCCCAACCCGCTGCAGCAGTTCGAGTCTCAGCCACCCAAGAAGAAGAAGCGCATCTTCCTTTGGTTCTTCTTGGCCGTGCAGCTGCTCTTCATCATCTGGATCTTTGCAGGGATCGGCGCCGCCGGTGAGGCCACCGATTGCGGGACGCTTGACCAGGAGACTTGTCAGGCGGCCTCCGATGTGGGCACCGGGATCGGGGTCATCCTGATCATCGGGCTCTGGATGATCGTCGACTTCTTCCTGGCTGTCGGCTACGTCATCTACAGGCTGGCAAAACGCCCCTGAGCCACGCCGCGAGTACAACACGCGCCGTCGGACGTGCGCCATCGCACGTCCGGCGGCGGGTCGTTTGACTAGCCGGCGCCGACCTTGCCGCGGACGTTGCTGTCGGTCAGGCGCGACTCCTCGAGGGCGGCGGCCTCGAGGATGGCGCGGGCCTCGTCGAAGTCGGGCTCGCTGACCAGCTCGCTGGTGCCGCGCGGCAGCCGCGACAACGCCGTGCGGGCGAAGATCTGCTGCTCGGTGGAGACCCGCTGCGAGCGGTCGTTGGACAGGAACGTCACGGCCCAGTGGATCAGCGCGGTGAACTGGTTCTTGAACCCGGTGAGGTAGACGAGGTGGACGGCCAGCCACATCAGCCAGGCGATGAAGCCCGAGAGCCGGATCTTGCCGATCATGGCGACCGCGTCGAAGCGGGAGATGGTCGCCATCGAGCCCTTGTCGAAGTAGTGGAAGGGCTTGAGCGGCGGCTTGTCCTCGACGCGGTGCCGGATGGTCTTGGCGGCGTACTTGCCACCCTGGATCGCCACCTGCGCGACGCCCGGGAGGTTGTCGAGGGCGATCATGTCGCCGACCACGAACACCTCCGGGTGGCCCGGGAGGGTGAGGTCGGGGGTGACCTTGACGCGGCCGGCGCGGTCGAGCTCGGCGCCCGACTGCTCGGCGAGGGTCTTGCCCAGCGGGCTCGCGGCGACGCCGGCGGCCCAGATCTTGGTGGTCGAGCTGATGGTCTCCTCGCGGCCGTCCTTGTACTTGACGGTGAGGCCGCGCTCGTCGACGTCAGTGACCATCGCGCCCAGCTGCACCTCGACACCGAGGTCCTCGAGCGCCTTCTTGGACTTCTCGCCGAGCTGGCGGCCGAACGGCGGCAGCACCTGGCCGGCCGCGTCGACGAGGATGACCCGGGCCTGCTTGCTCTCGATGGCGCGGAAGTCGCGCTTGAGGGTGCGCCTGGACAGCTCGGCGATCTGGCCGGCCATCTCGACACCGGTCGGCCCGGCGCCCACGACGACGAACGTCAGCAGGTGGGAGACGTCGCGACCCTGGGCGGCGAGGTTCTCGGCGAGCTCGAAGGCGCCGAAGATGCGGCCGCGCAGCTCGAGCGCGTCGTCGATGCTCTTCATGCCGGGGGCGTGCTCGGCGAAGTGGTCGTTGCCGAAGTAGGACTGGCCCGCCCCGGCCGCCACGATGAGCGAGTCGTACGGCGTCACGATCTCGCGGCTGAGCACGTGGTGGGTGACCGTGCGGCGCTCGAGGTCGATGCCGGTGACCTCGCCGAGGTGCACCGAGACGTTCTTCTGCTTGGAGAGCACCTCACGGGTGGCCGGTGCGATCTCGCCCTCGGAGAGGATGCCGGTCGCCACCTGGTAGAGCAGCGGCTGGAAGAGGTGGTGGGTCGTCTTGGCGATCAGGGTGACCTCGACGTCGGCGCGGCGCAGGGCCTTGGTGCTGAAGAGCCCGCCGAAGCCCGAGCCGATCACCACGACGCGGTGCTTGCCGGAGGTGCGGCCCAGCGGGTCCGCGCTCGGGGCGTCGTGGGAGGTGCGGTCGTCGTATGCCATGCCCCCATGTTCCTCCTGGAGCGCACCTTCATGCCAGTTCAGGCGCGCAGATCGGGGGTCTGGTGCGTCACAGCAGGTCAGCGCTGGGCACTCTGTCGGGGTGACGCACTACGACCTGGCCGTCATCGGCACCGGATCCGGCAACTCCATCGTCGACGAGCGCTTCTCCGACCGGCGCGTCGCGATCCTCGAGGAGGGGCGGTTCGGCGGCACCTGCCTCAACGTCGGCTGCATCCCGACCAAGATGTTCGTCTACCCGGCCGACGTCGCCCGGCAGGCCGGCACCTCCGCCCACCTCGGCCTGCGCACGGCGTACGACGGCGTCGACTGGCCGGGGCTGCGCGACCGCATCTTCGGGCGGATCGACGCCATCGAGCGGGGCGGGCGCGACTACCGCAAGCAGCTGCCCAACGTCGACGTCCACGAGGGCCACGCCGAGTTCGTCGACGACCACGAGCTGGTCACCGGCGACGGCCGGCGGATCACCGCCGACCAGGTCGTCATCGCGGCCGGGAGCCGGGTGCAGGTGGCCGAGATCCCCGGCATCGACGACGTGCCCTTCCACACCAGCGACACCGTGATGCGGCTCGAGGAGCTGCCGCGCCGGATGGTGGTGATCGGGGGCGGCTACGTCGCCAGCGAGCTCTCCCACGTCTTCTCCTCGCTGGGCACCCGCGTGACGCAGGTGCAGCGTGGCGCCCGGCTGCTGATGGCGCACGACCACGACGTCTCCCAGGCCTTCACCGAGGCGGCCGAGGCCCAGTGGGACGTGCGGCTCTCGGTCACGACCTCCTCCGTGCGGCGCAGAGACGGCGACACCGTCGTGGTGACGCTCGGCGACGGCACCGAGCTCGAGGCCGACGTGCTGCTCGTGGCGACCGGCCGGGTCCCCAACGCCGACCGCCTCGGGCTCGAGCACACCTCGATCGCCACCGAGCCGAGCGGCAGCGGGCGCATCGTCTCGGTCGACCGGCACCAGCGCGCGAGCGTCGAGGGCATCTGGGCGCTCGGCGACGTCGCCAACCACGACCAGCTCAAGCACGTCGCCAACGCCGAGGCCCGGGTCGTGCAGCACAACCTGCTGCACCCCGACGACCTCGTCGCCAGCACCCACGAGCACGTGCCGGCGGTGGTGTTCTCCTCCCCGCAGGTCGCCTCGGTCGGGCTCACCGAGCAGCAGGCGCAGGAGCAGGGCGTCGCCCACCGCGTGGTCACGCACGACTACGCCGGCGTCGCCTACGGCTGGGCGATGGACGTGCCGGAGGGTCGGCAGCTGGTCAAGCTGCTCGCCACGCCCGACGGCGGCCGGCTGCTCGGCGCCCACGTGGTGGGGGCGCAGGCGAGCCTGCTCCTCCAGCCCCTCGTGCAGGCCATGGCCCTCGACCTCGCTCCGCTGCGGATGGCGCGCGAGCAGTACTGGCCGCACCCCTCGCTGGCCGAGGTCGTCGAGAACGCCCTGCTCCAGCTGGACGACTGAGCGCGACACGGTCTGGTGGTTGAGCACGACCGAAGCACGACGCCGAGGTTGACATTCCCCTACTGTGTGTCACGCGGCGACCTCGACCAGGACGCCGTCGGTCGGCTGCACCCCACGTGGAGGAGGGATGGTGCCGCTCACTCGTCGTTCCCTGGTGCTTCCGGCGAGCCCTCCCTCGGTCAAGCTGGCCCGCTCCTGGGTCACGCGTGTGCTCGGCGAGATCGGTCGTGACGACCTCGTCGACAGCGCCCAGCTCGGCGTCACCGAGCTGGTCACGAACGCCCTGATCCACTCCCGGCCACCGCTGTCGGTCCGCGTGCGCGGCACCGTCGACCACCCGCGCATCGAGGTCGTCGACTCCTCCCCGGTGCCGCCGCAGCGCCTGCCCACCCTCGACCCGCCCGCCGACCTCGACGACCTCGACGTCACCACCTTCGGCCGGGGCCTGGCGCTCGTGGCGATGTCGTCGAGCCGCTGGGGCTCCGACCTCGGCGTCGACGGGCGCACCAAGTCGGTGTGGTTCGAGCCGGGAACCGACGCAACGGAGTCGCCCCGCGAGGGCGAGCTGTTCGCCTTCACCGTCGACCCCGTCGAGCTGGAGGAGCAGGGCCCCGAGCGCGTCGACGTGCACCTCCTCGACCTGCCGGTGCAGCTGTTCACCACCTGGCGCCGGTTCTTCTTCGAGCTGCGGCGCGAGCTCCGGTTGCTGTCGATCAGCGCCCCCGACGACTACCCGCTGGCGGTGCGGCTCACCGACGTCATCGAGCAGTCCGACCGGGAGCGGCGCGTCGCCGAGGGCATCGGACGGCTCGACGAGGCCATCGCCGAGGGGCTCGAGCGCGTCGACCTGCACTACCGCGTGCCGCTGACCGCCCCCGCCACGATGGCCGAGGCCCGCGACCTGCTCGCGGAGGTCTTCGCCGCGTTCTCCGAGGAGCACCTGCTGGCGGTGCGGCCCGCAGACGAGCTCGTGTCGCTGGCGTGGTGGTACCTCTCCGAGTTCGAGCGCCAGGGCACCGGCGAGCCTCCCCTGCCGTACGACGGGCCGCTCACCGTCGCCGGTGACTGAGTCGCCGGGGGTCCGCACCGGTCTGGTCGCCGCCGCCGTCGGCGGCGCCCTCGGCAGCCTCGGCCGCTGGGCGCTGACCGCGACCTGGCCGGCCGCCGCGACGGGCGACTTCCCCTGGACCGTCCTCGTCGTCAACGTCGTGGGCTCGGCCGCGCTGGCCGGGCTGGCGCTGGTGCCCCTCGTACGCCGCCGCCCCTGGCTCTCGGTGCTGCTCGGCACCGGGGTCTGCGGCGGCTTCACCACGATGTCGACCGCCTCCGTCGACGGGCTGGGCCTGCTCGACGACGGCCGCTGGGCGGCGGCAGCGGCGTACGTCGGCGGCACCCTCGGCGCGTCCCTCCTGGCCGTCGCCCTGGTCGTCCGCGTCGCCGGGACCGCACGGGAGCGGGCCGTCGACGACGAGGGGGGCGACCTGTGACCGGGCTGACGGTGGTGCTGGTGGCGGTCGGAGGCGGCCTCGGTGCCGCGCTGCGGTACGCCGCCGGCCGCGCCCTCGACCGCGGCTGGCACCTGGGCACCCTCCTGGTCAACGTCGTCGGCTCGGCGCTGCTCGGCGCCCTCGTCGGGGCCGACGCCCCGACCGCCGTGCTCACCGTCGTGGGGGTGGGCGTGTGCGGCGGGCTGACGACGTACTCCGCCTTCGCCGTGCAGACCGTCAGCCACGCCCGGTCGCGCCGACCGCGACGGGCGGCGGCGTACGCCCTGGTCACGGTGGGGGGTTGCCTGCTGGCGGCGACCGCGGGCTGGGCGGTGGCCGGGACGCTCCTCGGCACGTCCTAGCCTGGCGCCCGTGTCTGGACTCGTCATCCGCGACGCCCGGATCGTGCCCCTCGGGGAGGGGACGGCGGCGGGCGACCCGGTCGACCTCCTGGTCCGCGACGGCCGGGTGGTCGAGGTCGGCCCCGCGCTCGCGCGACCCGACGGCGCCGAGGAGCAGCGCGCCGAGGGCCGCTGGCTGGTGCCGGGGCTCTGGGACGCCCACGTGCACCTGGGCCAGTGGTCGCTGGCCTCGCACCGCCTCGACCTGACCCGCGCCCGCTCGTTGCGGGAGGCGGTCGACGTCGTGGCCGGCCGCCTCGCCGCGTGGCCGGACGTGCCGGTCGTGGGCTGGGGTCACCGCCCGGCCACCTGGGCCGAGCGCCCGACCGTGGCCCTGCTCGACGAGCTGGCGGGCCTGCGACCCGTCGTGCTCATCAGCGGCGACGGCCACCACGCCTGGATGAACTCCATGGCGATGCGCGGCCTCGGCCTGCCCGAGCGCGAGGGCATGGTCAGCGAGGCCGAGTGGTTCGCCGTCTACCCGCGGCTGGCCCAGCTCGTCGGCAGCGACGGCACCTCCCCCGACGCCTACCTCGCCGTGCAGCAGCAGGCCGCGGCCCGCGGGGTGGTCGGCCTCGTCGACCTGGAGTTCGACCAGTCGGCCGCCGACTGGCCGACGCGCTCGCAGGCCGGGGCCGAGCTGCTGCGCGTGCGCGTCGGGGCGTACGTCGACACGCTCGACGACTTCCTGTCCCTCGGCGTCCGCACCGGCGAGCGGGTGCCCGGCTGCGGCCCGCGGGTGACGATGGGTCCGCTCAAGGTCATCTCCGACGGGTCGCTCAACACCTGCACCGCCTGGTGCTGCACGCCGTACGCCGACGGCAGCACGGGCGCCGCCAACATCACCTCGACCGGGCTGCGCTGGGTGATGGACGCCGCCAACACCCACGGCCTCGAGGTCGCGATCCACGCCATCGGCGACGCCGCGGCGTGGCAGGCGCTCGACGCCTTCGAGGCCACGGCGGCGACCGGGTCGATCGAGCACGCGCAGCTGATCCGGCGCGAGGACGCCGCCCGGATGGCCGCCCTCGGCATCCGCGCGAGCGTGCAGCCCGCGCACCTGCTCGACGACCGCGACCTCACCGAGAAGCTCTGGCCCGACCGCACCGAGCGCTGCTTCGCGCTGCGCTGGCTGCTCGACGCCGGCGTCACGCTGCGGATGGGCTCCGACGCCCCCGTCGCCGCCCTCGACCCCTGGCTCGCGATCGCCTCGGCGGTGCACCGCAGCGCCGACGAGCGCGATCCCTGGCACCCCGAGCAGGCGCTCACCGCCCAGGAGGCGCTCGCCGCCAGCACCGACGGCGCCGGCACCGTGGCCGCCGGCCACCTCGCCGACCTGGTGCTGCTCGACGCCGACCCGCTCGTCACCGGCCCCACCCCCGACCAGTCAGCCGCCCTGCGCGCCATGCCCGTCGCCGCCACCTTCATCGACGGCGAGCTGGTGCACGACGCCCGCTGACGCGCCGTGCTGGTCGAGGTGCGAGGGCCGCCAGGCCCGAGCCGCGAGACCCGCGGCGTGCCCGCCGTCGTCGTCCCACCGGGTCTCGCGGCCCTCGCACGGGGGCTCGGGCACCTCGACCACCCCGGCTCCTGGGTCTACGTCGGGTCGGGGGCGGAGAGGGCGATGGTGAGGTCGAGGAGGGTGGCGGGGTCGTCGAGGGCGTCGCCGTAGAGCTCGCGGAGCCGGCCGAGGCGGTAGCGGACGGTCTGGGGGTGCACGAACAGCTCCTCGGCGACGGCCTCGCGGCGGCCCTGGTGGCGCAGCCACGACCGCAGCGTCTCGACCAGCTTCTCGGCGCTGGAGTCGCGGACGTCGTCGAGCGGGGCGAGGGCGCGGGCGCGGAGGTCGGCGAGGGCGTCGGCGTCGGCGGTCAGCACCAGCGCGGCCAGGTGCTCCTCGCTGTCGGGGCCGCCGCCGAGCGCCCGCACGCGCCTGGCCCGGTCTACGGAGCGGCGTACGTCGGACCAGGGGCGCGGTGGGCCCGCCACGCCGTGGCGACCGTCGAGGGTGCGGAGCAGGTCGCGACGGCGCCGGCCGTGCACGTCGGGCACGAGCAGGAGCGCCTCGTCGGAGGCGACGTCGTCCACGGGGTCGAGGGTCTCGGCGGGCAGCGCGGCGCGCACCGGGCGCAGCTGCGCCTGCGGCACGAGTACGGCGGTGAGGGTCTCGGGCAGCCGCCACTCGGCGGCGTCGGCGGCCTCGGAGACGACGTCGGTGGGCGAGCCGTCGAGCAGGGCCGAGGCGAGGCGCTGCAGCAGACGCTGGCGGACGCGGCCGGTGTTCTCGAGCTCGTCGGTGTGGCCGGCGAGGCTGGCCGCGGAGAGCTGCTCGATGTAGGCGAAGACCAGGCCGGCGAAGCGGCCCAGGTCGGCGGCGTCGACCCCTGCGGCGACGGCGGCGTCGGAGAGCTCGCGCCACGAGACGCGCGCGCCGATGCGGTACGCCGACAGCAGCGCGTCGACGGTGCGTCCGCTGCGCGCCTCGCCACGCCCGAGCTGGTAGGCCCCGTCGATCGCGGCGGCGGTGGGTGCCTGCGCCCGGTCGCCGCCCTGCACGGCCAGGTGCACGAAGCCGCCGAGGGCCGTCTGCACCGCCACCACGATCGTCTCGCCCATCCGGCCGGTCAGCGCGTCGGAGTAGCTCGGGACGCTCTCGACGATCCCCGCCACCGTGCGCTCCGCGACACCGGGGAGGATCGTGCGCATCGCCGCCGCGGCCTCCTCGCTGAGCACCGCCGCGGCGGGCAGGTCACGGTCGTCGGTCACGCCCCGCCTCCTCACTTCTTTGTCACCTGCGAACAAACAAGTGTGCCAGGTTCACGCTGCACGGTCATGACTTTGACGCCAGGAACGCACATGCTGGGATACATGCCGGCACTGCTCAGCGACCACCCCAGCGCGGACCGCCCGTCGTGGCGCGCCCGCGTGCGAGACGGTGCCCGCAAGGTCGCCGAGCTCGCCGCGACCCCGCTGGTCCCGGCCGACTACCTCGACGTCTTCGACCCGCTGCGCAAGGGCGCCGACCTGCGCGGCCGCGTCGTCTCGGTCACCCCCGAGACCCGAGACGCCGCCACCGTGGTCATCAAGCCGGGCAAGGACTGGGCCGGTCACGTGCCGGGCCAGTACCTCCGCATCGGCATCGACGTCGACGGCGTCCGCCAGTGGCGCGCCTACTCGCTCACCCACGGTCCCCGCCGCGACGGCCTGATCTCGATCACCGTCAAGGCCGTGCCCGACGGCACGGTCAGCAACCACGTCGTCCACGGCCTGCGCCCGGGCACCCTGGTGCACCTCGAGCAGGCCGCCGGCGAGTTCGTGCTGCCGGTCGCCGACGACACCGACGGCCCGCTCGCGAGCCCGACCCGGCTGCTCTTCGTCACCGCCGGCTCCGGCATCACGCCGGTCATCGGGATGCTGCGCAACCTCTTCCCCGTCACCGACGAGGGCGTCGTCAAGCCCGGCCGCAGCGACGACTACGACATCGTCGTGGTGCACGTCGCGCCCAGCCGCCCCGACTCCATCTTCCTGTCCAACCTCGAGGAGCTCGACGCCGCCGGCGCCATCGAGCTGGTCGCCCGCTACGACGACGAGCACGGCGTCCTCGACGTCGCCGACCTGGGCGCGCTCGTGCCCGACCTCGACGACCGGACGACGTACGCCTGCGGGCCGGCCGGCCTGCTCGACGCGCTCGGCGCCCACCACGAGGAGCGCGGCCTGGCGCTGCAGGTCGAGCAGTTCCGCGTCGCCACGCTCGTCTCGGGCGAGGGCGGCAACGTCGCGCTGACCGAGTCGGGCATCGAGTTCGACGCCGCCGGCGACCGCCCGATCCTCGACCAGGCCGAGGAGGCCGGCGCGCTCATGCCCAGCGGCTGCCGCATGGGCGTGTGCTTCGGCTGCGTGCTGCCGCTGCGCGAGGGCGTCGTGCGCGACCTGCGCAGCGGCGACCTGACGTACGCCGCCGACGGCGACGGCGTCCAGATCCAGACCTGCATCAACGCCGCGGCCGGCCCCTGCCGGATCGACAACTGACCCCACCCGACCTCCACCCGCCGGGCCTCGACAGGCTCGACCAGCGACGACCGAGGAGCCACACGACATGACCACGATCCAGAAGAAGTCCGACAACCCGATCGCCCACCTGTCCCCCGAGGACATCGAGCAGATCGGTCGCGAGCTCGACGCCATCCGCGCCGAGGTCGTCGCGGCGCGCGGCGAGAGCGACGCGGCGTACATCCGCAAGGTCATCGACGTGCAGCGCAAGCTCGAGCTGGGCTCGCGCGCGGTGCTGCTGTTCTCGCTGTTCCCGCCGGCGTGGGTCGTCGGCACCGCCGGCCTGACCGTGGCCAAGATCCTCGAGAACATGGAGATCGGCCACAACGTCATGCACGGCCAGTGGGACTGGATGCGTGACCCCAAGATCCACTCGACCACCTGGGAGTGGGACAACGCCTCCCCGGCCGAGCAGTGGAAGCACGCCCACAACGAGGTGCACCACACCTACACCAACGTCGTCGGGAAGGACAACGACCTCGGCTACGGCATCATGCGCGTCGACGAGGAGCAGCGGTGGGTGCCGTTCTACCTCGCGCAGCCGCTGTGGAACTTCATCAACGCCTGCTTCTTCGAGTACGGCATCGCGGCCTACGACCTCGAGCTGGGCAAGAACCTCAAGAAGAAGAACCGCAAGAACCCCGAGTTCCGCGCCCGCGCGAAGGCCACGCTGCGCAAGATCCGCAAGCAGGCCACCAAGGACTACCTGGTGCACCCCGCGCTGTCGGGCCCGTCGTTCTTCCACACCGTGGCGGCCAACTTCGTCGCCAACCTCGGCCGCAACCTGTGGTCGCACTCGGTGATCATGTGCGGCCACTTCCCCGAGGGTGTCGAGACCTTCGAGAAGAAGTCGATCGAGGGCGAGACCAAGGCCGAGTGGTACGTGCGCCAGATGCTCGGCGCCGCCAACATCTCCGGCTCCAAGGCGATGCACATCATGAGCGGCAACCTGTCGCACCAGATCGAGCACCACCTGTTCCCCGACCTGCCGAGCAACCGCTACGCCGAGGTCGCGCCGAAGGTCAAGGCGCTGTTCGACCGCTACGACCTGACGTACGTCGAGGGCTCGCTGCCCAAGCAGGTCGCCTCCGCGTGGGCCAAGGTCATCCGGCTCTCGCTGCCCAACGACTTCGGCCAGGGCCGGCTCAACCCCGCCCCCGACTTCAGCCGCAAGGACACCGCCAAGGCCGCGTGACGGCGGACCCGCCCGGTGGCCCCGGTGGTCTCGACAGGCTCGACCAGCGATGGTCGGGCCTGTCGGCGTCTGCGACGGGCTCAGCCGTAGCCGAGCTCGTGCAGGGCGGCGTCGTCGATGCCGAAGTGGTGGGCGATCTCGTGCACCACGGTGACGCGGACCTCCTCGACGAGCTCCTCGGTGGTCTCGCACATCCGGGTCAGCGGGCCGCGGAAGATCAGGATGCGGTCGGGCTGGGCGAAGGTGTAGCCGCTGTCGCGCTCGGTCAGGGGCACGCCGTCGTACAGCCCGAGGAGGTCCTGGCCGTCGGGGGCCTCGTCCTCGACGAGCACGACGACGTTGTCCATGAGCGCCGCGAGCTCGGGCGGGACGCCGTCGAGCGCCTCGGAGACGAGCAGCTCGAACTGCTCCTCGCTGATCGCGGGCGTCACCTCCATGGCGCCACCCTGGCAGACCGGCCCTAGACTCGCCGGGCCACTGGCCCCCATCGTCTAGCGGCCTAGGACACCGGCCTTTCACGCCGGGTACGCGGGTTCGAATCCCGTTGGGGGTACGACGACCCGCCCTGGCAGGGTGGCGGTCATGAGCGAGCACGAGGTCGAGTACGACGCCGCGGCCGTTCGCGCCGGCTTCTCCGCGCTGCAGCACGGGGTGGCCCACTTCGACTCCCCCGGCGGCACCCAGACGCCCGACGTCGTGGCCGACGCGATGGCGGCGGTGCTCAAGGCGCCGCTGTCCAACCGCGGCACGCTCACCCGGGCCGCCCGCAACGCCGACGAGGTGGTCGTGGCCTGCCGGGCAGCGCTGGGCGACCTGCTGGCCGTCGACCCGGCGACCGTCCTGTTCGGGCGCAGCATGACCGCCCTGACCTTCGACCTCTCCCGGGTGCTCGGCGCGTCGTGGCGCCCGGGCGACGAGGTGGTCGTGAGCGGGCTCGACCACGACGCCAACGTGCGGCCCTGGGTCGTCGCCGCCGAGCGGGCCGGCGCCGTCGTGCGCGTCGCCGACCCCGACCCGACGACCGCCGAGCTGTCGGTCGAGGCCGTCGCCTCGCAGCTCTCGGAGCGCACCGTGCTCGTCGCGGTGACCGCCGCGTCCAACCTGGTCGGCACCCAGCCCGACGTCGCCGGCATCGCCGCCGAGGTGCACCGCGGCCGCGGGCTGCTCTTCGTCGACGGGGTGCACCACACCGCCCACGCGAGCGTCGACGTGCCGGCGATCGGCGCCGACCTGTACGCCTGCTCGCCGTACAAGCTCCTCGGCCCGCACTGCGGCGTCGTCACCGGTCGCGCCGAGGTGCTCGAGGCGCTGCACCCCGACAAGCTGCTGCCGTCGCCCGACCGGGTGCCGGAGCGGTTCGAGCTGGGCACGCTGCCCTACGAGCTGATGGCGGGCACCACGGCCGCGGTCGACGTGCTGGCCGGTCTGGTGCCGGGAGGGGGCAGCCGCCGCGAGCGGCTCGAGCGGTCGTACGCCGCGCTGCACGCCCACGACGAGCGGCTGCGCACGCGCATCGAGGCCGGCCTCGCCGACCTGCCGGGCGTGACCCAGCACGCGCGGGCCGAGCGACGTACCCCCACGCTGCTGGTGACCTTCGCCGACCACGACGCCGCCGACGTGGCGACCCACCTCGCCGCGCTCGGGGTCAACGCCCCCGCGGGCACGTTCTACGCCCACGAGCCGGCCCGCGCGCTCGGCCTGCCCGGGGGCGGGCTGCGGGTCGGGCTGGCGCCGTACTCGGACGACGACGACGTCGACCGGCTGCTCGACGGGCTCGCGGCCGCCGTCGGGTAGGGCCGATTGGGAGACGGGCCGGGGTGTGCGTTAGTCTTCCGCAGGTTCCTCAGTGAGCCAGGAGCACCACACGAGGCCCCGTAGCGCAGTTGGTTAGCGCGCCGCCCTGTCACGGCGGAGGCCGCGGGTTCGAGTCCCGTCGGGGTCGCCACACGTCAGCGCCGTCCAGTCCGGAAGTCCGGGCCGGGCGGCGTTGGTCGTCGGTGGGGTTGTGGGCACAGGGCAGGCATGCCTCCCCCCGACCACGACCACGACGCCGTCGTCATCGGCGCCGGGCCCAACGGCCTGGTCGCGGCCAACCTGCTCGCCGACGCGGGCTGGTCCGTGCTCGTGCTCGAGGCGCAGCCCGAGCCCGGCGGGGCCGTGCGCAGCGACCGCGAGGTGCACCCGGCGTTCGTCCACGACACCTTCAGCGCCTACTACCCGCTCGGCATCGCCTCCCCGGTGCTGCAGGGTCTCGGGCTCGACCGGCACGGCCTGGTCTGGAGCCACGCCCCCGCGGTGCTCGGCCACCCGTTGCGCGACCGCGACGGGCGCACGACCTGGGCGCTGCTCCACCGCGACCCCGACGACACCGCCGCCGGGCTCGACGCCGCGGCACCGGGCGACGGCCAGGCCTGGCTCGACCTGTACGCCGCCTGGGACGCCGTCGGCGACGACCTCGTCGGCGCGCTGCTCACGCCCTTCCCCCCGGTACGCCGCGGCGCCGCGACGCTCGCCGGCCTCGTCCGGCACGCCTCGATGCTGCCCGACGTGCTGCTGCCGGTGCTGACCTCGACGCGCCGGCGCTTCCGCGGGGAGCCCGCCCGGGCGCTGCTCGCGGGCAACGCCGGTCACGCCGACCTCCCGCTCGACGGCGTCGGGTCCGGCGTCTTCGCGCTGATGCTCGCCATGACCGGCCAGCGCCACGGCTTCCCGGTGCCGCAGGGCGGCGCCCAGGCGCTGACCGACGCCCTCGTGCGACGCCTCCGGGCTGCGGGCGGCGAGCTGCGCTGCGCCACCCCCGTGCGCCGCCTGGTCACCCACGGCGGCCGCGTCGAGGGCGTCGTGCTCACCGCCGGGGAGCGGGTGCACGCCCCCGTCGTGCTCGGCGACGTGCTGGCCCCCGCGCTCTACGGGATGCTCGACCCCGACGACGTGCCGCTGCGCGCGCGGGTCGGGCTGAGGCGCTTCCGGATGGACCCCGGCACCGTCAAGGTCGACTGGGCGCTGTCGGGCCCGGTGCCGTGGGAGACCCCGCCCGCGACGACGCCCGGCTGCCTGCACGTCAGCGACGACGTCGACGACATGCGCCGCGCGCTGGGCCAGGTCGAGGACGGCCTCGCGCCCGACCGCCCCTTCATGCTGGCCGGGCAGATGACGGCCACCGACCCGACCCGGTCGCCCGAGGGCACCGAGTCGATGTGGGCCTACACCCACGTGCCGCAGGAGCGCGACCACCGCGGCGACGCCGGTGACGGCATCACCGGTCGCTGGGACGAGGGCGACCTCGAGCGGATGGCCGACCGGATGCAGCAGCGCCTCGAGGAGCGCGCGCCCGGCTTCGGCGACCGCGTCGTGGCCCGCCGCGTGATGGGGCCCCACGAGCTCAGCGCCCGCAACGCCAACCTCGTCGGCGGGGCGGTCGGCGGCGGCACCAACCGGATCGGCCAGGAGCTGGTGCTGCGCCCCGTTCCCGGCCTCGGCCGTGCCGAGACGGGCGTGCGCGGCCTCTACCTCGCCTCTGCCTCCGCCCACCCCGGCGGCGGCGTGCACGGGGCGCCTGGCGCCAACGCCGCCCGCGCGGCGATGTGGCACGCGCGGCGCCGCCGGGGCTGAGGGCCGAGCCCGGGGCCGAGTTCGAGGGCGACCCGGCAGGTCCGGTACAGTTCCGGTCGTTCCCTCCGGGGAGCGGATGGGCAGGTAGCTCAGTTGGTACGAGCGTCCGCCTGAAAAGTGGAAGGTCGGCGGTTCGACCCCGCCCCTGCCCACCACACCCCCGAGAGCCGCGCCCAGCCGGGCGCGGCTCTCGTGCTTCCCGCCCACGCGGGTACGGCCAGGGTCATGAGCGAGCAGACGCATCCGGAGCCCGACCCCTACCAGCGCGCCGAGGCCGAGGCGCAGGAGCAGGACACCGACACCGGCTCCGACACCAGCACCGCCGACGACGCGGTCACCGAGCCGGGTGGTGAGGGTCGCTTCGACGGGCCCACCGACGTCGTGACCGACGGCTCGGCCGCCCGTGCCGACGTCGAGCACCCGGAGGACGACGCCGGGGAGCGTCCGGCCGACGACTAGCGTGGCCGGGGTGGAGCTGCGCTACGCCCTCGCCGTGGTCGCACCGGCAGGGGCCGGGACCGGTCGCGAGGTAGCGCTGGGGCTGGCGCGCGCCGGAGCCGCCGTGCTGGTGGTCGACCCCGATCCTGCGGCAGCGGACGCGACGGCCGCGCTGCTCGCCCCCGCCCGCACACGGGCGTGGACGCTGCAGGCCGACGTGCGCGACCCGGACGAGGCGGCGCTGGTGGCGCGCCGGGCCCGCGACCTCGGCGGCGCGGACATCGTGGTCGACCTGACGGAGGGCGGTTCCGGGCTCGCCGCCCTGCTGCTGGCCGATGCCGCCGTACGGCGGGGTGCGCGGAGCGCGCAGCCGGTCGCCGTCGTGAGGGCCGAGGCCTCCACGACGGCGACCGAGGTGCTGGCGCGGCTGCGCCGCGCCTAGCGCCCGACCTGGGTCAGACGCGGCTGCCGCGGCCGGTGACCGCCTTGACGATGGCGAGCAGCAGGCAGGCGCCCAGCACGGCGGTGACGAAGGTCAGGATGATCCCGAAGCCCGAGGGGTCGGTGATCAGGCTGAGGATGAAGCCGCCCAGGAACGCTCCGACGATGCCGACGACGATGTTGAGCAGGATGCCCTGCTGGGCGTCGGTGCCCATGAACTTGCTGGCGATCCAGCCGGCGAGACCGCCGACGATGATCCAGACGATGAATCCGTATTCCCCGGGCATGGTGCCCTCCCTCTGTGTGGACGTGCGCGGATGAGATTCCCCCAGTCGCAAGCGCCAGTACCCCTTTTGGCCACCCCTCACGTCACTTCCTCCCCATCAGTCACGACGCACCGTCCACCGGGCACCATGACCACGTGACGACGGACGGGCGGGCGCGCGGCACCCTCGACCTCGCGGCGACCGCGGCCGCGGGGGTGGGCCTGGGCCTGCTGCTCGGCCTCCTCGGCGTCCCGTCCGCGATGCTCTTCGGCGGCCTCGCGGCCGGCCTGGCCAGAGCCCTCCTGGGGCCCACGCGGCTGGCCCTGCCGCGGCACGCCATGACGGGCGCCCAGGCGCTGCTCGGGGTGAGCATCGGCCTGCTGGTCTCGGTGCCCGCGCTGCGCACCCTGCTCGACCAGTGGCTGCCGATCGTGCTCGTCACCGTCGCCACGCTCACCATCAGCGTCGTCGCGGGCCGGGTGCTCGCGCTGCGCCGCGACGTCACCCCGGTGACCGGCGCCTTCGCCATGGTCGCCGGCGGCGCCTCGGGCATCGTCGCGATGGCACGCGACCTGGGGGCCGACGAGCAGGTCGTCGGGGTGCTGCAGTACCTCCGCGTGCTGCTCGTCGTCGTCACCATGCCCGTCGTCGCGGCCGTCGCGTACGGCGCCGCCGGCTCGTCGACCGCTCCCCCGGGCGCCTCGTGGCCGGCCGACCTGGCCGTCACGGTGGTCAGCCTGGTGCTCGGACTGCTGTTCTGGCGGCTGACCGGCTTCCCCGTCGGCGCCCTCCTCGGCCCGCTCCTCGTCGCCGCGGTCGTCGACCTGGCCGGCCCGGTCGAGGGTGCCGAGCTGCCCGGCGTCCTCGAGGCGGTCGCCTTCGTGGTGATCGGCCTCCAGGTGGGCCTCGGCTTCACCCGGGCGAGCCTGCGGACCGTGGCCCACGTGCTGCCCGCCGCCACCGCGCTCACCCTCGCCGTCATCGCCGCGTGCGCCGGGCTCGGCTGGCTGCTGGTGCTCACCGGCGAGGTCGACCCGCTGACGGCGTACCTCGCCACCACGCCCGGCGGCCTCTACGCCGTCCTCGCCACCGCCCGCGGCAGCGGTGCCGACGTCACCTTCGTGCTCGCCGTGCAGGTGCTGCGGCTGTTCGCGATGCTCTTCGGCGCCCCCGCCCTCGCCCGCCTCCTCCGCCGCTCGGGGTGAGCACGGGCTCGGTCCCCGGGCTGGTCGAGGTGCCCCGAGCCCCCCGCACCCGACGACGGCGCGCGCCTCACCGGTTCCCCGCGGAGGTGGTCGAGGTGCCCCGGGCCCCCCGCACCCGACGACGGCGCACGCGTCACCGGTTTCCCGCAGTGGTGGTCGAGGTGCCCCGAGCCCCGGCGAGGGGCCGCGAGACCCCCGCACCCGGCGACGGCGCGCGCCTCACCGGTTTCCCGCAGTGGTGGTCGAGGTGCCCCGAGCCCCCCGCACCCGACGACGGCGCGCGCCTCACCGGTTCCCCGCGGAGGTGGTCGAGGTGCCCCGGGCCCCCCGCACCCGACGACGGCGCACGCGTCACCGGTTTCCCGCAGTGGTGGTCGAGGTGCCCCGAGCCCCGGCGAGGGGCCGCGAGACCCCCGCACCCGGCGACGGCGCGCGCCTCACCGGTTTCCCGCAGTGGTGGTCGAGGTGCCCCGAGCCCCGGCGAGGGGCCGCGAGACCCCCGCACCCGGCGACGGCGCGCGCCTCACCGGGTCTCGCGGCTCGTCGCTTGCGCTCCTCGCACCTCGACCACCCCACGAGGCCTGCGCTCACCGCACCTCGACCACCCCACGAGGCCCTGCGCCCCCGCACCTCGACCACCCCACGAGGCCCTGCGCCCCCGCGCCTCGACCGACCGAGGGGCTGGGAAGGCCGGGGCAGCGGAGTCGCGGTCAGGTGACGGAGAAGTCGGGGAGGCCCTCCGGGGTGGCGGGCGTGGTGTCGACGGAGTCGACGACGGCGGAGCGGGGGCCGGTGCGGAGGTCGGCGAGCAGGGCGTCGACGGCGGCGGGCGAGCCCTCCACGAGGGCGCTGACGCTCCCGTCGGACTCGTTGCGCACCCAGCCGGTGACGCCGTGGACCGCGGCCTGGCGGGCGGCGTACGCCCGGAAGCCGACGCCCTGCACCTGACCCGTCACCCGCACCTGCACCGTCGTCACGCCGCCAGCCTAGGGCGCGGAGAAGTGCTGGTAGTCGGGCTCGGACCACAGCCCGCCCCACTCCCAGCCGCGCGAGGTGAAGGCGCGCACGACCGCGTCGCCCGCGTGGATCGCGCCCGCGGCCGGCTGCGCTCCGACACCGCGGTCGGCGTCGGCGAAGGCACCCCCGGCGGGCGGCAGCACGCCGCCGGCCGTGAGGTAGGGGTTCTGGACCGGGTTGAGGTCGACGGCCCGGCCGAAGGCGTGGTCGGAGAAGCGGTTTGTGCCGGCGACCGGGCGGCAGTTGTAGGCCGAGGAGTTGTTGGCCGCCATCGAGCGGTCGTCGTCGCCGCCGAAGTCGTCGACCAGCCGCAGCTGGCGGATCGGGAAGCGAGCACGGTAGAGGTCGCGGAAGATGCCGACCACGTCGTCGCTCACCCCGGCGGCCACCACCAGCTCGCCGGTGCGCGCCCGCCCGTCGAAGCCGACGTACGACACCTCGACGAGGCGCAGCCGGTCGAGGGGCACGGGGCACTCGGCCGGGCGGTGGCTGACCCCGACCATCCGCTCGCGGGTGGCGTCGTCGAGCCGCGAGACACGGGAGGTGTACGCCGGCAGCCGGCGCGTGTCGTCCCCCGGAGGCCGCTCGAGGCCGGTGCCCGCGCGCAGCCGGCGCCACTGCACCTCGGCGGCCCGGACCTGCGGGCCCTCCAGCCGCTGCGGGACGCCGCCGCCCGGCGGGATGCGGCCGGGCGTCCAGGTGTCGTCGAGCACCTCGCCGTCGGGGGCGATCGAGAGCGTGAGCACGCCGGTCTCGGAGCGGCGCGAGTTGTACCAGGCGAAGTTGCCGAGGCCGTAGGCGACGTACGCCCCGTCGAGCAGGCCCGCCCCCTGCAGCACGTGGGAGTGGGCGCCCACGACCACGTCGGCGCCCGCCCGCGCGAGCCGGGCGGCCAGCCGGCGCTGAGGGTCGGTCGGCGCGACCCGGCTCTCCTCGCCCCAGTGCAGGTAGACCACGACGACGTCGCCGGCCTCGTCGGCCGCGCGCACCGACCGCACCAGCCGGTCGGCTCCCGGACCGCGGGCCGTCGCGAGGCCGAGGCCGCCGCCCCGACCGCCCTCGTTGGCGTCCCACACCGGTGCCGCGCTCTCACGGGGTGACGCGTCGGCGGCCAGCAGGGCGACATCGGTGCCGCGCACCGTCACCCGGTGGGGCTCGTACGCCGCTGCGGCGTCGCGGCCCGCGCCGACGACGGCGACGTCGCCGCGACCGTCGGCGGCCACCGCCTGCCGCAGCCCGGCGCGGCCGTGGTCGGCACCGTGGTTGTTGGCCACGCTGACCACGTCGACGCCGGAGCGGCCGAGCAGGTCGAGCGCGCGGGGCGGGGTGCGGAACCAGTAGCGCAGCGACGGGTCCTCCCGCTCCTTCGGCGCGGGCCGGTCGACGGTCGTCAGCGCGGTCTCGAGGTTGACCATCGCGACGTCGGCGTCGGCCAGGGTCGCGCGCATCGGGCCGATGGTGCTGCCCGCGCGGTCGAGGCGCCGCGCGAGCTCGTCCTCGAAGTGCACGTCGCCGGCGAGCGCCAGAGTGATCGGCTCGGACTCGTCGTCGGTGGTCCCGGGGGCGCCCTCGACGGTGCCGACCGGGTCCTCGTCCGGCGCACCGGCCTGTGTCGCGCAGGCCTGGAGCGCGAGGCCGAGCGCCACCAGCGCGGCGGCACCCCTGGTGGCCCTGCGTGTCATCGCCCCGACCTCCCCGCCGACTTCCCGACGTACCCAGGGTGCCCAGGCAGTCCAAGACCGATCGGTTAGCGGGCGCGGGCCGCGGGCACCCCCATCCCATGCCGGAGCTGCCCGAGGTCGAGTCGGCGCGGCAGGTGATCGAGCGCGGGGCGCTCGACCGGCGCATCGTCGAGGTCGACGACCAGGACACCTACGAGTGCCGCCCGCACGCGCCCGGCGAGATCGAGGAGGCCCTCCTCGAGCGTCGCCTCCGCGCGGTCCACCGGCGCGGCAAGTCGATGTGGTGCGAGACGACCGGCATCCGCTCGCGCGACGGGGAG
This sequence comes from Nocardioides marmoraquaticus, assembly GCF_054777915.1. NCBI lineage: Bacteria > Bacillati > Actinomycetota > Actinomycetes > Propionibacteriales > Nocardioidaceae > Nocardioides > Nocardioides marmoraquaticus. Next base: position 148,614 of record NZ_BAAHAA010000006.1, read on the forward strand.
GGTCCGGTGCTCGGGATCCACCTCGGCATGAGTGGCCGGATCCTCGTCACCGACGGGGCCGACGGCGAGGACGAGGGCGGTGACTACCAGGGCAGCTCGTCGAGCGGCAACGAGCCGAGCCGCGGCCGGGCCCGCAAGCCGGAGTGGTACCGCTTCACGCTGACCTTCGCCGACGGCGGCACGCTGCGGCTCTTCGACAAGCGTCGCCTCGGTCGGGTGCGGCTCGACCCCGACCTCGACGCCCTCGGGCCCGACGCCGGTGAGATCGGCCGCGAGGAGTTCCGCGAGCGCGTCGGCCGCGGCACCGCACCGCTCAAGGCCAGGCTGCTCGACCAGGCGACGCTCGCGGGCGTCGGCAACCTCCTCGCCGACGAGGTCCTCTGGCAGACCGGCATCGACCCGCGCCGACCCGCGGGCGAGCTCGACCCCGACGAGCTCGACGAGCTGCGCCGCCAGCTGCGGGCCTCCATCCGCCGGGCGATCCGGCGCGGCGGCGTGCACACCGGCGAGGTCATCCCCGCGCGCCACCGGGGCGGCCACTGCCCTCGCTGCGGCGCCGAGATGCAGCGCGCCACCGTCGGCACCCGCACCACCTGGTGGTGCCCGGTCGAGCAGAACTGAGCGCCCTCCCGTCACTGTCAGGATCGGGTCGTCGGCGGGGCGTTCGCGCGACCCGTTCCTGGCGCCGAGACCCTGATTACCCGCCTGAGCGGGTAATCAGGACGTCGCTGCCAGGATCTGGTCGTCAGCGGCCCGTCCCGACGACCCGTTCCTGACATCGAGACGTACGTCGGCCCGGTGCGGGAGCGGCGTACGTCAGAGCAGGCGGTGGTGGGCGCGGCGGAAGCTGCCGGCCATGCGACGGAAGCTGAACGAGAAGCCGGGGAACATCGCGGTGATGCGGCCGGAGCGCGACTGGTACCACGACGTGCAGCCGCCCTCCTTCCACACGGTGCCCTCCATCTCGCGGTGGATCATCTCGGTGTAGTCGGCCTCGGCCTCCTCGGTCACCTCGATGGCGGTGGCGCCGGCGTCCCGGACCTCCTCGATGGCCCGCACGATGTAGCGCATCTGCGCCTCGATGAGGAAGATCGCGCTGGTGTGGCCGATGCCGGTGTTGGGCCCGGTGACGACGAAGAGGTTGGGGAAGCCCGGGATCGTCGTGCCGAGGTAGGCGCGGGGGAAGTCGTCCCACACCGCGTCGAGCTTGACGCCGTCGCGGCCCACGACGGGGTAGGAGATGATCCCGTCGGTCGCGTCGTAGCCGGTCGACCACACCACGACGTCGAGGTCGAGGTGCTCGCCGCCGGCAGTGACGATGCCGGTCTCGTCGAGGTGGTCGATGCCGTCGGTGCGGTCGTGCAGCGTGACGTTGTCGGCCGACAGCGCCGGGTAGAGCGTGCTCGACAGGATCACCCGCTTGCAGCCGAGGGTGAAGTCGGGCGTGAGCCTGGCCCGCAGCTCCTCGTCGGGCACCTGCGCGGCGAGGTGCTGGCGCGCGTGGCGCTCCGCGACGAGCCGGACGGCCAGCGAGGAGTACTTGAAGCCGATGATCCGGGTCTCCAGGCCCCAGTAGATCGCCGCGCGCAGGGCCCGGTAGAGCGGCCGGACCCCCAGCAGCCGCCGCTGCAGCGGCGTGAACTCGCGGTCGGGACGCGGCAGCACCCAGTGCGGGCTGCGCTGGAAGACGTGCAGCTCGCCGACCTCGGGTTGGATCGCCGGGATGACCTGGGCGGCGCTCGCGCCGGAGCCGACAATCGCGACGCGCTTGCCGCGCAGGTCGACGGAGTGGTCCCAGCCGTTGGTGTGGAACGCCGCCCCGCGGAAGTCGTCGCGGCCGGGGAACGGCGGCACGACCGGCGTGCTCAGCGGCCCGGAGGCGTTGACCAGGAAGCGACCGCGGAAGGTGCCGGCCTCCGCGGTGCGGACCTCCCAGTGGTCGCCGCGCCACTCCACCTCCTGCACGTCGGCGCGCAGCACGGTCCGCTCGCGCAGCCCGTGCTTGGCGATGACGTGCTCGGTGTACTCGCGCAGCTCGTCCTGCTCGGCGAACATCCGGGTCCACCGGTAGGGCTCGCCCTCGAGCGAGTAGAGCGGGGACTGCACGTCCACGGCCGCCCCCGGGTAGGAGTTCTGGCACCAGGTGCCGCCCATGAAGTCGCGCCGCTCGAGCATGACCACGTCGTCGATGCCGCGCTCGGCGAGCGCGATCGCCGCGGACTGGCCGCCGAAGCCGGTACCGATGACGACGACCTCGTGCACGCGGGCCTCCTGCTCTGCTGCGCGGTCGGGTCGGGTCGCGGTGCTGGTCATGGGGTCTCCCTATCTGATGTTGCTCGACCTCAGATTAGCCGCGATCGCCCTGGGGCGACCGTGGAACGGCTCACACCCGGGTGCGGTCGGCCACGGCGAGCAGGAAGCGCACGAGCGGGCCGACGAGCTCGTCGCGCGGCGTCGCGAAGCCGGCGTACACCCACGCCTGCACGACCTGGCTGACCCCGCCGACGACGGCCTGCACGGTGATCCGCCGGTCGGCCTGCGACCGCGGGCCGAGACCCTGCCGCTCGACCAGGGCGAGCAGCAGGCCGCCGAAGCGCGCGGTGAGATCGAGGTACGCCGCGTCCACCCTCGGCCCGACGCCGAGCACCTCGAACCACACCACCCGGGCGAGGCACGGGTCACCCTCGACGCAGGCGAAGAAGGCCTCCATGCCGACCTGCGCCTGCTGCTCCACGTCGTCGCCGACGCCCTCCAGCGCGGTGAGCACGGCGCGCTCGAGGGTGTCGAGGCAGTCGTGGTAGACGGCGAGCAGGAGGTCCTCGAGCTGCGCGAACTCCTCGTAGAAGTAGCGGTCGGCGACCCGCGCCTCACGACACAACCGGCGCAGCGTCGTCGCCCGGTAGCCGTCGGTGCCGAAGCACCGGCGGCCGGCGTCGAGCAGCTGGCGGCGACGCCGCTCCGCGCGCGCCTGCGGCGACTCCCCGCCGTACGTGCGGCCCTCGCTCACGCCGCGGCACCCCGTCGGGAATCACGAGACCTCACTCGCGGGAGGGTACGCCGCAGCAGGTGTCGCGAGTCATACCCGCGGGTAGGACATCTGTGCTCTCATGACGCCCATGACTGTCGCCGCCCGCCCTCGCACCGTGCTGATCACCGGCGCCGCCGCCGGCATCGGCCGCGAGACCGCCCTCGCCTTCGCCCGCCGCGGCGCCACCATCGGCGCCTACGACCTCGACGAGGCGGGCCTGAAGACGCTCAAGGACGAGGTGGAGGCGCTCGGCGCCGGCATCCACGTGGGCCAGCTCGACGTGAGCGACGCCGAGGCCTTCCAGAGCGCCGTCGACGGCCTGGTCGCCGAGACCGGGCGGCTCGACGTGCTGGTCAACAACGCGGGCATCCTGCGGGCCGGCCGCTTCGAGGAGATGGCGCTGTCGACCCACGAGCTCGAGGTCGACGTCAACGTCCGCGGCGTGCTGCACGGCCTGCACGCCGGCTTCACCGCCCTGCGTGACACCGCCCGCGCCCACGGCGGGGCGACCGTGGTCAACCTGTGCTCCGCCTCGGCGATCTACGGCCAGGCCGAGCTCGCCAACTACAGCGCGACCAAGTTCTACGTGCGCGGCCTGACCGAGGCGCTCGACCTGGAGTGGAAGCGCCATGGCATCCGGGTCATCGCGATGTGGCCGCTCTTCGTGCAGACCGCGATGACCAAGGACGTCTCCACCGGCACCACGCAGTCGCTCGGCATCCGGCTGACGGCGACCGACATCGCCGACGCCATCGTCGCGGCGACCGAGCCCTCGCGCGCCCGCCGCCTGATCCACCAGGTGCACTTCCCCGTGGGCCTGCAGACCAAGGCGCTCAACCTGGGCTCGCACTTCTCGCCCGGCTGGCTCACCCGCGCGGTCAACAAGCGCCTCTCCGGCCACTGAGCAGGTCATCCTGCGGGGTCACGCACGACGCGTGACCCCGCCGAGAGGCGTGGTCAGCCGCCGAAGCGCTCGTTGACCTGGTCCTCGAACTGACGGTTGCACTGCTCGACGGCCTGCTGGTCGGACCCGGCGCTGCTGAGGCAGTCCTGGTACTCCTGCGCCTCGTCGCTGTTGAGGAAGGCCGCGCCGATGGCGATGAAGGCCACCGAGATGAGCAGCCCGACCAAGCCGATCACGGCACCGGTGATGGCCAGCCCACGGCCGCTCGCACGGCCCTTCTTGGCCCTGCTCGCGCCGATGATGCCGAGCACCAGCGCGACGATGCCGAGCAGGATGCCGCCGAAGACGGTCCAGCACAGCAGCAGCGCGAGCACGCCGGTGACCAGGGCGCCGATGGCGAGGCCCTTCCCGCCCTGCTGCTGCGGCTGGCCGTACCCCTGCTGGCCGTAGCCCTGCTGGCCGTACGGCGGCTGGCCGTAGCCCTGCTGGGGGTGGCCCTGGGGGTGGCCCTGCTGCTCCGGCGGGGGCGGCTGCTGGCCGTAGGGCTGGGCGCCGTACGGCTGCTGGGGCTGCTCGGGAGGCTGGTTGCTCATGCGCGCGGTGTACCCACCTGTCGCCCGCGCAGCGCCCTGCGCGCCTCATCGGACCGCAGGGGTCGTCGTGCACCGACGTGCGCAGTGACGACGGGCTCGAGCGGCACTGTTCACCCGGCCTTCCCCATTCCCCTGCAAAACGGACATGCACCGGGCCACCATGGGAACCACGGAGGGAGACCAGGACTAGCGCGTGGAGGCGTCATGGACCTGCAGCACACCTTCTCGGGAGCACCGCACCGCGACGTCTTCGTGCTCTCCGGCGGGGCCGCGCGCGGCGCGGTCCAGGTCGGGATGCTCGAGGCGCTCCTCGACGCCGGCGTCGTGCCGCAGGCCCTCGTCGGCACCTCGGTCGGCGCCCTCAACGCCACCTTCCTGGGCTGGCGGCCCGACCGCGCCCGGGTGCGCGAGCTGCGCGGCAAGTGGCTGGCGCTGCGCACCCGCGACATCTTCCCGGGCGGCACGCTGACCCGGGTCCACCACCTGGTGCGCCAGCGGCCCTACCTGTTCTCCTCGGCCTCGCTGCGGCGCCTCATCGACGACTGGAAGCCCGTCGACCGGCTCGAGGACCTGCCCGTCCCGACCCGCGTGGTGACCACGCCGCTGGTCGGCGAGACGGCCGTCTACCACCGCAGCGGCGACCTCGCCGACCTGCTCGTGGCCTCGGCCGCGGTGCCCGCGGTCTTCGCCCCCGTCGAGCTGCCCGGACCCGACGGCACCACCACGCTCCACGTCGACGGCGGCGTCGGCGACAACGTGCCGCTGGCCGGCGCGGCCGACCTGGCCCCGACCCGGGTGTGGGTGCTCGACGCCAGCCTGCCCGCCCTGCGCCCGCCCAAGGGACGTACGCCGGTCGACGTGCTGGTCGCGAGCCTGGGCGTCGCGATGCGCGCCGGTCGCACCCCGGACCTCGGCGCGGGCGTCGAGGTCGTGCGCATCACCAGCCCCGACCGCGAGGTCCGGATGACCGACTTCTCGATGACGCTGACCCACATGAACGACGGTCGCGCGGCCGCCGAGCGCGCCCTCGACGCCGTCCACGACGCCGCCGTCGAGGTGCTGGCCCGCCGGCGCGAGGAGCAGACCGGCCCGCGCCGCGTGCTCCGCCTGCGCCAGCCCAGGGTCGCCTGAGCCTCACGCACCACGGACCTGGGCAAGCACTCTCAGGCTGCGGTCAGGCGGCTCACACGGACCGCTCACGACCGCTCCGTACGGTCGGTGTCATGCCCCTCGACCTGACCACCCTGCAGCAGTCCGGCCGTGTGCACGTCGTCCTGAACGCCGCGTCGCGCCGGGGCATCCAGGCCGTCGAGCAGGTACGCCGCCACCTCGCCGCCCTCGGCCTGCACGACGTCGAGCTCACCGCCGTGCCCACCGGCGCCGGCCTCGAGGCCGCGCTGGACGCAGCGGTCGCCGAGCAGCCCGACCTGCTCGTGGTGGGCGGCGGCGACGGCTCGGTCGGAGCGGCGGCCGGTCGCGTGGCCGGCACGCGCACCACCCTCGGGGTGCTCCCGCTCGGCACCGCCAACGACTTCGCACGCACGCTGCAGGTGCCTGACTCCCTGGAGCTGGCCACCCGCGCGCTGCGCACGGGCAAGGTGGTCGACGTCGACCTCGGGATGGCGCGCGGCTTCGGGCCCGACACGGCCTCGCGGTGCCTGCCGTTCCTCAACGTCGCCTCGCTGGGCCTCTCGGTCGGGGTCACCGAGAAGCTCAGCCCGCGGCTCAAGCGGCGTCTCGGCCCGCTCGCCTACCCCGTCGCGACGCTGGCGGCGTACCGGCACCACGAGCCGTTCTCGGCCCGGCTGGAGTTCCCCGACGGCGACCACCCGGCCCTCGAGCTCGACGACCTGCTGCAGGTCGCGGTCGGCAACGGCGTGCACTACGGCGGCGGCAACACCGTCTCGCCGACGGCCTCGGTCGACGACCACACGCTCGACGTCTACGCGATCGTGCGGGGCCGCTTCCGCGAGCACGTGTCGATCGCGCGGTTCCTGCGCGACGGCCGCTTCGTCGAGCACGACCGCGTGCACCACCTGCTGACCCGCCGGGTGCGGGTGCACACCGAGCCGCGGCTCCCGGTCAACCTCGACGGCGAGGTCGCGCTGACCACGCCCGTCGACTTCCGCGTCGAGCGCAACGCGCTGCAGGTGGTCGTGCCGCAGGAGAGCACCGCCGCCGCCCACGACGGTCGCACCGGCGGGCTCCCGCAGCGCGACGTCGCCTGACCCTTCGAGACGGTTGCTGCGCAACCTCCTCAGGGAGCAGACGACACGCCACGGCCCCGCCACCCGGGAGGGTGACGGGGCCGCGACGAGGGTGCTGGCTCAGCCGCGGTAGGAGGGCTGGGTCTGCGGGTTGAACGTCTTCATCTTCACCTTGGTGGCCGAGTCGGTGCGCTTGTCCTTGAGCTTCAGGACGTCGAGCCCCTTCTGGATGTCGTTGGAGTAGATGTAGCCGTTGTAGTAGTACGCCGACCAGGAGCCGCCGAGCTGCAGCGTCTCCTCCGACAGCGGGCCGCGGTCGAAGAAGCCGAGCTCCTTCGGCTTGGTGGCGTCGGTGAAGTCGAACACCGAGATGCCGCCCTGGTACCACGCCTGGACCATGACGTCCTTGCCCTTGACCGGGATCAGCGAGCCGTTGTGGGCCACGCAGTTCTCGGTGTTGGACTGCACTCGCGGCAGCTTGTAGTAGCTCTTGAAGCTGAGCTCGTTGAGGTTGTCGACGCTGTAGATCGCGTTGGCACCCTTCTTGCTGCCGACCGTCGGGTTGCAGGTCGCGGCGCCGCCGCCGCCGAGCTCGTCGGTGAAGATCACCTTGGTGCCCCTGTTGTTGAAGGTCGCCGAGTGCCAGAACGCGAAGTTCTCGTCGTCACGCACCCGCTCGATGACCGTCGGGTTCACGCGGTCGGTGATGTCCATCAGGATGCCGTCACCCATGCAGGCGCCGGCCGCGATGTTCTTCTCCGGGTAGGCGGTGATGTCGTGGCAGCCGCTGGTCGCCGAGGTGTAGCCGTTGCCTGGGTTGCCGCCGTCGGCGAAGAGCACCGGCTCGTTGACGACCTTGGCGTCACGGGGGTTCTTGACGTTGATCTTGACGACGCTGATCCGGTCGTGCGGCGGCGCGCAGTCGGGGAAGGCGGCCTGCGGTCCGTAGGAGCTGACGTAGACGAACAGCTCCTGGCCGTTGCGGCTCGGGGCGAGCGTCTGGGTGTGCGAGCCGCACTTGGTCTCGACGGCCGCGACGTACTGCGGGTTGCGCGGGTTGCTGATGTCGAAGACGCGCAGGCCCTCCCACGACGACTTGACCTCGGCCGACTGCGGGGTGTTCTGGCACGAGCTGCTGCTGCGGCTCGAGTCGACCGCGAAGACGAGGATGTCGCCGTAGACGGCCGGGTCGCCCTGGCCACCGGGGCACAGGTACTGCGTGATCGGCTTGGGCTTCTTGGGGTTCTTGATGTCGTAGACGGTGAACCCGTTGTAGTTGCCGGCGAAGACGTAGTTGCCCTTGAACGCCAGGTCGGAGTTGTAGGAGTCGAAGGAGCTGAACGCGCCCTGCTTGGGCACGTTGGCCACGAGCGACATGTTGCGGCTCTTGGTGATCTCGCCCTTGTCGGCGCTCGCCCGACGGTCGTCCATCTGGGCGAAGTCCTCGCCCGGCCGGCAGGCCCGCAGGAAGTTGTCGCCGGCCTTGGCGAGCTTCTTGCGCTCCTTCTCCGTGCAGACGGGGGCGCTCTCGCGGGACTCCTCCGTCGAGGTGCTGGCGAGCACCGGCGCGGTGCCGGCGGTCAGCCCGAGCAGCGCGACGCTCGCCACGAGCAGGCTGGCACGCCGTGTGCGGGGTCGCCTGAGTCTGATGTGCATCCCGAGACCTTTCGATCGATGTGGCCCAGCTGCATGGTCTACACCTGGTGCCACGAACGTCGTACCGTGTCGCCCGACGGGGTGTAAAGGGCGATCCCGGCACACCGGTGCACATCGTTCGCATTCCGTGACCTGACCGTGACCCGACCAGAGGAGCTCGCCGTGGCCATCTCGGGGCCCGCGCCGCACCACCCGACCCTGTCCGTACGACGCCTCCGCTCGCGGCTGGCGGTGCTCGCCGTCGCCGGCGTCGTCGGCCTGGGCGTCGTCGGCTGCGGAGCCGACGACGACCCTGCGGAGCAGCCGGGCGCCGCCCAGGAGCAGGGCCAGGAGCAGGCCCGGGAGCAGGACCGGGAGCAGCAGTCGGCGGGCGGCGGCGGCCCCCAGGTGGTGCAGGGCGGCGAGCCGGGCGAGGCTGCCCGCGAGGTGCCGTCCGACACCGTGGCGCCGCGCAACGAGTGGTCGCAGGACGACGCCACCTACATGTCGATGATGATCCCCCACCACGCGCAGGCCCTCGAGATGACCGAGCTCGTGCCCGACCGGGCGGACGACCCCCGCGTCGTGCGACTGGCCGAGCGGATCACGGCCTCGCAGGCACCGGAGATCCAGATGATGGCCGCGTGGCTCGACGAGCGCGACCTCGACGTGCCCCGGGCCGACGACGCGCACGCGGGGCACGGCGGGCACACGATGGACGGCATGCTCACCGACGAGCAGATGCAGCAGCTCGCCGAGACCCGAGGCGCGGCCTTCGACCGGCTGTTCCTCACCTCCATGATCCGCCACCACGAGGGCGCGCTCGTCATGGCGTCGGAGACGGCCGGCGGTGGTCTCGACGTGATCGTCGGCGAGCACCGCGACGGGCTGACCAGCGACCAGTCCACCGAGGTCGCTCGCATGCAGGAGCTCCTCGCCGACCTCTGAGCGGCCCGGCAGGACCTGGCGCAGAACTACGGGCGGCTCCGCGGCATCACACCTGGTGGAGCGGCGGCCGCCGCTCGTTCGTCACGAACCCCGGGAGCGCCCATGCACCGCAGCACCGTCGCCACGTTGATCATCGCGGCCGCCGTCGGGCTGGGCTCGGGCTCGTTGACCGCCGTCGCCCGCGGGGGGAGCGACGACGGGAGCACGGGAGGGGCGGCCGCCGGTCCGACATCCGGGACCGGTGCCTCCGCGTCATTGCTCTACCTCGACGGCCGCACGCTGCACGACGGCGACCGCGAGGTGCGGCTGCAGCAGCGGCTGCGGGACCCGGTCCGGCTCGTCCGGCTGGCCTCGGGGTGGCTCGTGGCCGACCGCACGGGCGAGAACACGTCGCTGCTGTGGCGGGTCGACGAGGACGGCGCCATGATCGACGTCACCGAGGTGCGCGACGACTGGGACCTCGACCGCACCCGCACGAAGGTGGCCGGGGTGTACGCCGCCGACGGTGTGCTCTCCGCCTGGTCGGTCGCCCCGGGCCTGGCCACCCGGCTGCTCGGGCGCGCCGAGAGCGCGCCCGAGGTGGCCGGCGTCGGGTGGCAGGGCTCCCGCGTGCTCGCGACCGAGGCCGCCGACCCGGACCCGGGTCGCACCTGGGTCTGGCGCCCGGGCGCGGAGCCGCGGCGTACCCCCGTGGTGCTGCCGGCCGAGCTGTCGGCGTCCGCCGACGGCGACCTGGTCGCGGGCGCGGTCACCGCCGAGGGCTTCACCGTCACCGACCTCCCGAACGGGTGCCTGCTCGTGGCCACGGCGCCGGGCGTCCCGGCGGGGCCCGACGGCACGGTGCCGTCGGCACAGACCTGCGACTGGCGCCCGGACCGCCAGGCCGCGGTCTTCAGCCCGGACGCGAGCCTGGTACTGGCCATCCCGGAGCGGACCGACGGCTTCGGCCCCGCCGCCTTCGGCACCTTCTCCTCGACGGCCGGGCCACGCGAGGACCTCGCCGTGCTCGACGCACCCGAGTGGACGACGGGGGCCCAGTGGCTCGACGACGACACCCTGCTCGTGCTCAGCCGCACCGACGGCGAGCTCGACGCCGGCACCGGGTCGGTGCTGCGTGCCTGTGACCGCTCGGGTGCTGACTGCGAGGTGGTGGCCGCGACCGAGCGCGGCGCGATCGTGGTCGGTGACCCCTACTGAGCGGGCGGGCGGAGCATCGGGCGGACGATGGTGCGCGCGTGGTGGATGCGCGACTTCACCGTGCCCAGCGGCAGGCTCAGCTGAGCGGCGATCTCGGCGTAGTCGAGGTCGCCGACGTCGCGCATCACCAGCGGCTCGACCAGCTCGGGCCGGCTCGCGGCCAGCACCTCCAGCGCCTCCAGCAGGTCGAGCCGGCTGCCGGCGATGACGCTGGTGGTGCGGGGGTCGGCGGCCGGCGGCAGCTCGGCCACGGGCTGCTCGCGCGCGCGTCGCTTCAGCGTGCGGTAGGTGCCGCGGGCGCTGTTGCCCGCGACCACGTGCAGCCAGGTGGTGAAGCGGCTGCGGCCCTCGAAGCGATCGATGGCCCGGGCGACCGACAGCAGGGCGTCCTGGGTCGCCTCCTCGGCGTCCTGCGGGTGCGGCAGCATCCGTCCCACCATCCGGCGCACCCGCGGCTCGATCGCGGCGAGCAGCCGCTCGAGGGCGTCGCGGTCGCCCGCCGCGGCCGCGAGGGCCAGGTCGTCGAGTGACTCCTCCACGCCGCTCAGTGCACCAGATCGTCGCCGCCGACCTGGTGCAGGATGACCCCGTGTCCCTGCCTCCCCGCCTCGGTCGGCTGCGGCTGGTCGAGCGGATCGGCGCCGGCGGGTTCGCCACCGTGTGGCGCTACCGCGACGAGGAGCTCGACTCCGACGTCGCCGTGAAGGCTCTCGCCGACAACTGGGCGCAGCGCCTCGACGTGCGCGAGCGCTTCGCCACCGAGGCCCGCATGCTGCGCCGGGCCGACGCCGACCACGTCGTCCGGGTGCACGACCAGGGCGAGACCGAGGCCGGGATCCCCTACTTCGTGATGACGTACGCCGACCGCGGCACGGTCGCCGACCTCCTCGAGGCCGGGCCGGTGCCGCTCGACGCCGCGCTCGACCTGGTGCGCCAGGCGGCGCTCGGGCTGGCCGTGCTGCACGACCACGGCATCGTGCACCGCGACATCAAGCCGCAGAACCTGCTGCTGCGCTCGCGCCCCGACGGCACCACCGAGTTGCTGGTCGCCGACCTCGGTGTCGCGAAGGCGCTGGCGCACGCGAGCGGGCTGACGCAGGTGGTCGGCACGCCCGGCTACATCGCTCCCGAGCAGGCGCTCGGACGCGGCCTCGACGTGCGGGCCGACGTGCACGCGCTGGGCGCGGTGGCGTACGTGCTCGTGACGGGTCGGCTGCCACGTCAGGAGGGCTTCGCCGGGCTCGTGGACGGCGAGGAGGTGCCCCCGCCCTCGAGGGTGGCCGACGTGCCCGCCTGGCTCGACGCCCCGCTGCTGCGCGCGTTGGCGCGCGAGCCGGACGACCGGTGGCCCGACGTCGCGGGCTTCGTGACGGCGCTCGACCCGCTGGCTCCAGCTGCGGAGCCGGCCGGGGAGTCGGCCCGGGACCACGGGTCGGCCGCGGCGTCGGTGGTGCGGCTGGTGCTGCTCGCCGCACTGGTCGCGGCGGTCTGCTTCGCGGCGGCGTACGGCGCCACGGTCGTGCTGCGCGGGTGACCCCGCGGGTCCTGCTCGCCGTGCCCCCGCTGGGCACGCGGGGGGACGGCGTCGAGCTGGTGGTGCTCAGTCCTGCGCGGCGCGCTGGGTCGGGATCACGTCGCCCAGCAGCTCCTTGACCTCGGACTCGCGGTAGCGGCGGTGGCCGCCCAACGTGCGGATGGCGGACAGCTTGCCCGCCTTCGCCCAGCGCGTGACCGTCTTCGGGTCGACGCGGAACATGGCGGCCACCTCAGCAGGCGTGAGGAGGGATTCGGACTCGGTCGGACGCGTAACCACGGCGTGCCCCCTTGGATCAGATGCGAGCTCTTTGCTCTGCCTCGGAGTCTGCCACCGGCCCGTCAGCCCCGAAACCTGAAATGTCCGGTTTCCCGAAAACGGCGTTTTCCACCCACATCCTGACTAGACCGGTCGGGGTCCACCCTTGCCGACCCGCCGATTCCGTGCATTCGGGCTGAGTCGTGCATACCCGACAAATGCTGCCACGTCGTGGCCCCTGCCGGACAGGGCGTGGACGTGGGACGGTGGGCTTGCCGGCGCCGCACGACCTGCGGCGCCGGCGCGTCCCCGGGGTCACCACCCCTGACACCACTGCCGAGAGGTCATCACCGTGACGACCACGAGCACCACCGCACGCCCCACCCCCGCGACGCCGGCCCCGCCCGCGGAGCCGCGGGGCCCGTTCGACCGCTTCCAGGGCCACGAGCAGGTAGTCCTGTGCGACGACGCCGCCACCGGGCTGCGCGCGGTCGTGGCCATCCACTCCACCGCCCGGGGCCCGGCACTGGGCGGCACCCGCTTCCACGCCTACGCGAGCCAGGAGGCGGCGTACGCCGACGCCCTCGACCTCGCCCGCGGCATGTCCTACAAGGCCGCGATGGCGGGCCTGCCCCTCGGCGGCGGCAAGGCGGTGATCCTCGGCGACCCGCGGACGACCAAGACCCCGGAGCTGCTGCGTGCCTACGGCCGCTTCGTGCAGTCGCTGGGCGGGCGCTACTGGACCGCCTGCGACGTCGGCACCTCCTCCCCCGACATGGACGTCGTGGCCGAGACCTGCCGGTTCGTGACCGGCCGCAGCGTCGAACGCGGCGGGGCCGGCGACAGCTCGGTGCTGACGGCGTACGGCGTCTTCGAGGGCATGCGCGCCGCGGCCGAGGCCGCCTGGGGCGTCCCCACGCTGGCCGGCCGCACCGTCGGCGTCGCCGGCGTCGGCAAGGTCGGTCGACACCTCGTGCGCCACCTCGTCGACGACGGCGCCCACGTGGTCGTCACCGACGACGCCGCGGTGCGGGCGCTGCTCTCGTCGTACGCCGACGCCCGGCCGGGCGTGCGGGCCGTGGCCGACACCGCGGCGCTGGTGCGCGAGCCGCTCGAGGTCTATGCCCCGTGCGCGCTCGGGGGCGCGCTCGACGACGAGGTCGTCGACGCGCTGCACGCCCAGGTGGTGTGCGGCGCGGCCAACAACCAGCTCGCGCACCCCGGCGTGGAGCTCACGCTCCACCGCCGCGGCGTGATCTACGCGCCCGACTACGTCGTCAACGCCGGCGGCCTGGTGCAGGTCGCCGACGAGCGCGAGGGCTTCGACCCCGAGCGCGCCCGCGCCCGGGCAGCGACGATCCACGAGACCACCCGCGAGGTGCTCGCGCTGGCCTCGGCGCACGACCTGCCGCCCGCCGTGGCCGCCGACCGGATCGCCGAGGAGCGCATGCGCGTCCCCGGGGACCGGGAGGGCATCTGGCTGCCGGCCTGAGCCGTCAGCGGGCTGCCGCGGGCCGTGCTGGTCCCCGGGTCCGGACGAGGTCCGGGCTCGGGGTCAGCGGGTCAGTCGCGCGACGGTCCGGCGTAGTCGGACCACTTGTCGTCGACCTCGTCGTCGCGCTCGTCGTCGGCCTCGCCGCCGTGGAGCTCGCGCGCCAACGCGCCCAAGTCCGTCTCGTGAGTGCGGTACTTCAGGTCGCGTGCGACCTTGGTCTGCTTCGCCTTTGCTCGGCCGCGCCCCATTGGGTCGACCCCCTCGCACGTCAGGCCGGCGCTCAGCGGCAGCCGGTCAGATTCCATGATGTCGTGGGCACAACCCTAACCGGCCGGTGGTTGATCACGCACGTCGCCTCGCAGGATGGTCAGCAGCCGGGTCGGCTCCCCGGTCGGACCCCCGGTCGGCTCCCGGGTCTGCTCCCGGCCGACTGCTCAGGCGTGCTCGCCGACCAGCTCGACCCGGCCCCCACCGCCGTCGCGGGCCGGCACCACCGTGCCGGCGACCCAGGCGTCGACGCCGTGGCCGCCCAGCAGGGCCACCGCGCGGTCGGCGTCGTCGGGCGCGACGACGGCGACCATGCCGACGCCGCAGTTGAGGGTGCGCTCGAGGTCGGCGCGCTCGACACCGCCGGTGCGGGCGACGAGCTCGAAGACCGGCGGGAGGCCCCACGAGCCGCGCTCGAGCACGGCGTCGAGCTCGACGGGCAGCACCCGCTCGAGGTTGGCGGCCAACCCGCCGCCCGTGACGTGCGACATCGCTCGCGCCTCGGTGCCCTTGGCCAGGTCGAGGCAGGCCTTGGCGTAGATGCGGGTGGGTTCGAGCAGCTCCTCGCCGAGGGTGCGGCCGAGCTCGTCGACGTGCTCGTCGAGGCGGCGCGAGGCCTGCTCGAGCAGGACGTGACGCACCAGGGAGTAGCCGTTGGAGTGCAGGCCCGACGACGCCATCGCGACGACCGCGTCACCGGGGCGGACCCGGCCGGGGCCGAGCACCTGGCTGGCCTCGACCACGCCGGTGGTGGAGCCCGCGACGTCGTACTCGTCGGGCTCGAGCAGGCCGGGGTGCTCGGCGGTCTCGCCGCCGACCAGCGCGCAGCCTGCCGCGACGCACGCCTCGGCGATGCCCTTGACGATGGCGGCGACCCGCTCGGGCACGACCCGGCCGGTCGCGATGTAGTCGGTGAGGAAGAGCGGCTCGGCGCCGCACACCACGAGGTCGTCGACGAGCATGCCGACGAGGTCGAAGCCGATGGTGTCGTGCTTGTCCATCGCCTGGGCGATGGCGACCTTGGTGCCGACGCCGTCGGCCGAGGAGGCCAGCAGCGGGCGGTCGTAGGCCTTGAGGGCGCTGGCGTCGAAGAGGCCGGCGAAGCCGCCGATGCCCCCGACCATCTCGGGGCGGCGGGCCTTCTCGACCCAGACCTTCATCAGCTCGACGGCGCGGTCGCCGGCCTCGATCGAGACGCCGGCCTGCTCGTAGGTGCTCACGGTCGCTCCAGGGAGTCGGCGGCCGAGCCGTTGCCCACCGACACCGGGACGCCCTCGACGTCGAGGGTGGGGGCCAGCTCGAGCAGGTGCTTGCCGAGGTGCTCGGGCTCGGGCAGGTCGATGGGGTACTGCCCGTCGAAGCAGGCCCGGCAGAGGTTCTCCGCCGGCAGGTCGGTGGCCTCGGTGAGCTGCTCGAGGCTGATGTAGGCCAGCGAGTCGGCGCCGACCGACTCGCAGATCTCCTCGGTCGACAGGCCGTTGGCGATGAGCTCGGCGCGCGTCGGGAAGTCGATGCCGTAGAAGCACGGCCACTTCACCGGCGGCGAGGAGATGCGGACGTGCACCTCGCGGGCGCCGGCCTCGCGCAGCATGCGCACGAGCGCGCGCTGGGTGTTGCCGCGCACGATCGAGTCGTCGACGACCACGAGGCGCTTGCCCTCGATGACGTCGCGCAGCGGGTTGAGCTTGAGCCGGATGCCGAGCTGGCGGATGGTCTGGCTGGGCTGGATGAACGTGCGCCCGACGTAGGAGTTCTTGACCAGACCGGTGCCGTAGGGGATGCCGCTCTCCTCGGCGTAGCCGATGGCCGCGGGCGTGCCCGACTCCGGCACCGGCATCACCAGGTCGGCGTCGGCGGGGAACTCGCGCGCCAGCCGGCGACCGATCTCGACACGCACCGAGTGCATCCGCTTGCCCGAGATGCGGGTGTCGGGGCGGGCGAGGTAGACGAACTCGAAGAGGCAGCCCTTCGGCGCGGCCTCGGCGAAGCGGCGGGTGCGCAGCCCGTCGGAGTCGACGGCGACCAGCTCGCCGGGCTCGACCTCGCGGACGTAGGAGGCGCCGACGATGTCGAGCGCCGCGGTCTCGCTCGCGACGACCCACCCGCGCTCGAGGCGACCGACGACCAGCGGGCGGATGCCCTGCGGGTCGCGGGCGGCGTACAGCGTCTGCTCGTCCATCCACACGAAGGAGAACGCGCCTCGGATGCGGGGCAGCAGCTCCAACGCCCGCTCCTCGAGCGAGGTGTCGCGGTGGTGGGCCAGCAGGGCCGTGACCAGCGAGGTGTCGTTGGTGCTGACCTGGAGCTTGCGGCCGAGGTCGAGCTCGCCGTCGACCGGCAGCGCCGCCACCATCTCCTGCAGCTCGCGGGTGTTGGTGAGGTTGCCGTTGTGGGCCAGCGCGATCGCGCCGTCGGGCGTCGAGCGGAAGGTCGGCTGCGCGTTGTCCCAGGTGCTGGCACCGGTCGTGGAGTAGCGCGAGTGACCCACCGAGACGTAGCCCTTGAGCGCCTCGAGCGTCGACTCGTCGAAGACCTGCGAGACCAGCCCCATGTCCTTGTAGACCAGGATCTGGCTGCCGTTGCTCACCGAGATGCCGGCCGACTCCTGGCCGCGGTGCTGCAGGGCGTACAGGCCGAAGTAGGTGAGCTTGGCGACGTCCTCGCCCGGCGCCCACACCCCGAACACGCCGCACGCGTCCTGCGGTCCGCGGTCGTGCGGGTCGAGCTCGTGGGTCAGTCGTCCGTCACCACGGCGACCGGAGGTACGGCGCTGGGGGCTGGCCACGGCGTCGAGTGTACGCAGCCGCCTCCCGGGGACCTATTCAGCCCGCTGCCCCACGGACGCCGGTGCTTCCCCATGTCCGCAGGCCGGGGGAAGTCGCCAAGTCACTGGTTCACCAGTGACTTTGACGCTGAGCCACGAAAGCTTGCCGCGCTCAGCGTCAGACTTCGTGGCTCAGTGACCGCCCCGACCCCGTGCCCCCGGCTTCGCGGGAGAGCTTCGTGTTTCTGAGGGGACCCGCCTGTTGACGGCAAAGTCACTGGTCAACCAGTGACTTTGCCGCTGAGCCACGAAAGCTTGCCGCGCCCAGCGTCAGACTTCGTGGCTCAGCGGCGCGTCGGCCAGAGGTCGCGGCAGGCGTCGACGGCGGTGGCGAGGGTGTCGGGGTCGCTGGCGGCGACGATGCCGCGGCCGCCGGAGCGGGCGGAGTACGGCGTGCCGTCGGCGTGGCCGACCGCGCCGCCGGCCTCGGAGAGGATCAGCGCGCCGGGGAGGTGGTCCCAGGCGTTGGCGTGGCCGTAGAGCAGGAAGTCGACGTCGCCGGCGACGAGGTGGGGGTAGTCGACGCCGCAGCACACCCACGACCCGACCAGGTGCGGGAGGCCGTGGGGCTCGCGGCCGCGGCGCGACCAGATCGAGGTGGCGCCCTGCGGCACCTCGCCGGCGGGCGGTCGTACGACGGCCTCGCCGTTGCAGGTGGCGCCCCCGCCGAGCTCGGCGACCCACGCCTGCTCGTGCTCCGGCTGCCAGATCCAGCCGCGGGTGGTGGTGCCGTCGCGGACCTCGCTGACCATGACGGCGTGGTCGGGCGAGCCGTTGACGAAGTTCTTGGTGCCGTCGACCGGGTCGACGGTGAAGCCGTGGTCGGCGGCCAGGAAGCGATCGAGCAGGTCGGCGTCGTCGGCATGAGCCTCCTCGCCGAGCACCACCGCGTCGGGGTAGGCCTCGAGCAGCGAGCGGGTCAGCAGCTGCTCGGCCTCGCGGTCGGCGACGGTGACCAGGTCACCCGGGCCCTTCTCGCCGATCTGCTCCTGCGAGAGGCTGCGGAAGCGAGGCGTGACGACCTGCGCCGCGACGTCTTGCACGAGCGCGAGGACGGCGTCGGTCGACAGCGGCACCCCGCCAGGCTATCGGGGGTCGCACGAGGCGGGCGCGGCGACCGGCAGCGTGAACGAGAAGGCCGCGCCCTGGCCGAGGACGCTCTCGACCCAGGTCCGACCGCCGTGCTGCTGCACGATGGAGCGGGTGATGGTCAGGCCCAGGCCGGTGCCGCCCTTGTCGGTCGCCGTCCCGGCCGTGACCTGGTGGAAGCGTTCGAAGACGTGCTCGAGCTGGTCGGCGGGCAGCCCCGGCCCCTGGTCGCGGACGGTGATCGTCACCATCCCCTCGGGGTCGCCGTCGTGCCGCACCGTCACCTCGACCGTGCCGCCGGGCGGCGAGAACTTCACGGCGTTGCCGACGAGGTTGACCAGGGCCTGCTCGATGCGGTCGGAGTCGCCCCAGACCTCGGTCGACCCGACCTCGCCGAGCACGATGCGGACCTCCGCGCCCGCGGCGAGCGGCTCGAGCTGGGTGACGGTCTCGTGCAGCACCCGCACGAGCGACGTGCGGGTGCGCTGCATCCGGAACTGGCCGGTGGCGAGCTTCTCGGCGTCGATGATGTCGTCGACGAGCCGGCTCAGCCGCTCGACGCCGCGGCTGGCGTTGGCGACGAGGTCGTGGCCCGACGGGGTGAGCTCGCCCGCGTCGCCGTCGACCATCATCTCGAGCACGCCGCGCACCGAGCTCAGCGGCGTGCGCAGCTCGTGGCTGACCGAGGACACGAACTGGCGCTTGACCTGCTCGACCGCGACCCGCGCCGAGACGTCGCGGAAGGCGAGCACGGCACCCCCGCCCTCTCCCTCGCCGCGCGGCTGCGGGGCCGCGCTCAGCTCGACCGGGACCACCGCGCCGCCGCGGACGCGCAGCTCGGTGGCGACCCCGTCGAGCACCTCCCCCCGGTGGGCCGCGGCGAAGGGGCAGTCGGGGCTGTGCACGGTGCAGAGCGCCTCGCACGCGTCACGCCCCACCAGGTCGTCGCGCCCGGCCCCGAGGAGGCGCAGGGCCGCGGCGTTGGCGAAGCTGATCCGGCCACGGGCGTCGGTGCTGACGATGCCGTCGCCGACGGTGTCGAGGATCGTCGCGTAGCGCTGCGACCAGTCGCGCAGCTCGACGGTGCGGTCGGCGACCTCGCGCTGCAGCCGCCAGTGGAAGCGTCGCGAGTCGCTCGCCGCCACCACGTGCCGCACGACGACCGCGGCGACGACGGCGGCCAGCAGGGCCCGCGCCGCCGGCGACTCGACGCCGACGACGACCGCCACGGCGGCCACGACCACGACGGCCACCTCCGGCACCGCGAGCACCACCCGCGCGACGCGCGAGCCCAGCTCGGGGTCGTCGGCGCTGACGGCTCGGCGGGCCGCCAGGGCGAGCAGCACGGTGCCGACGGCCACCGCCCAGGAGACCCACGGCGGCGCGAGCAGGGCCGTGGGGTCGAGCGCGTAGCCCGAGGCGCCGACCAGCCAGGCGCCGATGGCGGCCGAGAGCATGGCCGCCTCGGGGCGCGGCGGGTAGACGTGGCGCCGACCCAGGGCGTAGGCGAGGCCGAGCATCGCCAGGGCCGCCGTCGGGTAGGCGATCGCGAAGACGCGCTCGACCCCCGCGGAGCCCGCGACGACGTCGGGCAGCACCGTCAGCGCCCCGGCGAGCGCGACCGACAGCACCAGGACGCTCCCGTCGAGCCAGGCGCGCACCGCGTCGCCGGCGCGCCACGGCGGGCGTGGCAGCAGCAGCAGCGCCGCGAGCATGAGCACCATGGCCAGCCCCTGGAAGGGGTAGATCGCCACCCAGATGCCGCGGCCGGGGAGCACGACCGACACGACCGTGACGACGATGCCGGCCGCCCAGAGCCCGGCCGCCACGCTCAGGGCGCGCCACGCGGCCGACGTGCGTCCGCCGGAGGCGCGGGCGGCCCGGGTGCACAGCACCGCGGCCGGGACACAGGCGGCCGCGCCGAGGAGCTGCGCCACGACGGACGCCACGACGCCGTCGCCGACCAGCACCGCGATCACCCCGGTGAGCACGACGCCGGCGCTCACGAGCGCGGTCGGCCGGGCGGGGCGGCGTACGACGGGGAGGGGCACCTCACCGCCCGCGTCCACGGGGTCGTCGGCTCGCACGGCGGCCCACCTCCCCGAGCAGTCCCCCACACGGTCGTGGCGGGCTGGCAGCACCCTAGACGGCTACAGCGCGGCGAGGTCGTGCAGCAGCAGCGTCTCGGCGAGGCACACCCGGGCGAACTCCGCGAGGTGCAGGCCCTCGTTGGCACCGTGGGCCCGGGTGTCGGGGTCCTCGACGCCGGTGACGAGCACGCTCGCCTCGGGGAAGGTCTCGAGGAACTCCGCGATGAAGGGGATCGAGCCCCCGACGCCCATGTCGATGGGCGCCGTGCCGTCCCAGGCCCGCTCGAAGGCGCTGCGCGCGACGTCGTACGCCGGCCCGGTCGCGTCGATCTGCGTGGCCTCGCCGGTGTCGACCACGTCGACGCCCAGCTGGGCGCCCCACGGCACGTGGGCCTCGAGGTGGCGGGTGAGCGCGGCCAGCGCGCTCTCGCAGGTGTCACCGGGGGCGATCCGCATCGAGAGCTTGGCGCGGGCGACGGGGCTCAGGGTGTTGCTGGCGCCGTCGACACGCGGGGCGTCGATGCCGGTGACGGTGAGCGCCGGGCGGGTCCACAGCCGCTCGACCGCCGGGCCCTGGCCGACCTGCTGCACCCCCTCGGCGAGGCCGGACTCGGCGCGCAGCCGCTCCTCGGGGTAGTCGACGTCGGCCGCGGGACCGGCGTGCAGGCCGTCGACGGCCAGCGCGCCGTCGGCGTCGTAGAGGCTGTCGACCAGACGGGCGAGGGCCATGATCGCGTCGGGCGCGACGCCGCCCCACATGCCGGAGTGCACGGCGTGGGTGAGCGTGCGGACGGTGACGTCGACGCGCACCAGGCCGCGCAGGCTGGTGGTGAGGGCCGGGACGCCGATGTCCCAGTTGCCGCTGTCGGCGATGACGATGACGTCGGCGCGCAGGTCGTCGGCGTACCGCTGGAGCAGGGCCGGGAGCGTGTCGCTGCCGACCTCCTCCTCGCCCTCGACGAAGACCGTCACGCCGACGTCGAGGTCGTCGCCGAGCGCGCGCAGCGCGGCGAGGTGGGCGGCGATGCCGGCCTTGTCGTCGGCGGCGCCGCGGGCGTAGAGCCGACCGTCGCGCTCGGTGGGCTCGAAGGGCGGCGAGTCCCACTCGGCGTGGTCGTTCTCCGGCTGCACGTCGTGGTGGGCGTAGAGCAGCACCGTCGGCCGGCCCTCGGGCGCGGGCCGGCGTGCGATGACGGCCGGGGCGACCCCGTCGTCGTGGGCGGTCACGACGCGGGTCTCGAGGCCCTCGGCCTCGAGCAGCGCGGCGGTCGCCTCGGCGCTGCGCTGCACCTCGGCGGCCCGGGCCGGGTCGGCGCTGACCGACTCGATCCGCACGAGGTCCTCCAGGTCGCGCCGGACCCCCGGCATGACGTCGTCGACGCGGCGGCGCAGCTCCTCGATCTCCATGCGCCCGACCGTACGACGCCGCCGGGGTCAGGTCAGGGGCAGGTACGGCGCCAGGTCGGCGCGCTCCCCCGAGGCCCGCACCCGACCCGCGTCGACCTCCTCGGCCCACGTGGTGCGGCCGGTGGCCAGCCGCACCCAGACCGACGCGTCGAGCTCCACCACGGCCGGCGGCGTGCCGCGCGTGTGCCGCACGCCCGGCACCACCTGCGCGGCGGCGTACGGCGGCACCCGCACCTCGACCGACGCTCCCGGTGCTCGGTGCGACAGCACCGCCAGGAAGTGCTTGACCAGGAGCCGCAGGTCGTCGGGCGACCACGGCTCGCGCAGGAGCGCCGCCCGCACGTCGTCGGGGTCGGCGGTCCTCAGTCGGGCGGGCACGTCGGCCACGCTAGTCGGCGCACCGATCGGCTCAGCCGGCGACGGGGTGGGTCGGCGAGGGGGTCGGAGTGGTGTCGGCGACCGGGGCGGGAAGGGTGAACGAGAAGGTCGAGCCGGCGCCGAGCACGCTCTCGACCCAGATCTCGCCGCCGTGGCGCTCCACGATCGACCGGGTGATGGCCAGGCCGAGGCCGGTCCCGCCGCGCTCCGTGGCGTCGCCCTCGGCGACCTGGTGGAAGCGGTCGAAGACGTGGGGCAGGTCGGTGGCGGGGATGCCGCGGCCGGCGTCGCGCACCTGGACGAGCACCTCCGGGCCACGTCGTACGGCGCTCAGGTGCACGACGCCGCCGGGGTCGCTGAACTTCACGGCGTTGGCGACGAGGTTGGTCAGCGCCTGCTCGATCCGGTGGGGGTCGGCGAGGGCGGTGCCCTCGAGCGTCCCGGTCCGCAGGAGCACGTCGGTGGTGGAGGCCCAGTCGCCGAGGGTGGCGACCACGTCGCGCACCACCGTCTCGACCTCGACGGGCCGGGGCTTGACGGAGAACGTGCCGCTGGCGATGCGCTCGGTCTCGAGCAGGTCGTCCACGAGACGGCCGAGCCGACCGGTGCCGCGCTCGGCGGTCGCCACGAGACCGCCGGCCGCGGGAGGCAGCTCGCCACCGTCACCGTCGGCGAGCATCTCCAGCGCCCCGCGGATCGCGGCGAGCGGGGTGCGCAGCTCGTGGCTCACCGAGGTGACGAACTGCTGCTTGGCCTGCTCGACGGCGAGGCGCTCGCTGACGTCGTGCACGGTGACGACGCTGCCCAGGCTGTCGGTGCCGCCCGGCACCGGTGCCACGGCGACCTCCACGGGCACCAGCGACCCGTCGGAGCGGCGTACGACGCTCCGGATGAGCTCGGGGGCGTCGCACAGGCTGGCCCGCAGCAGCAGCGGGCAGTCGTCGTGCTCGGTCGCGCACAGCACCTTGCACACCGGGCGGCCGAGGAGCTGCTCGCTCGGCGCCCGCAGCATCTCGACGGCCACACGGTTGACGAGGGTGACCCGACCCTGCGCGTCGAGGCCCACGATCGCGTCACCCACCGAGTCGACGACGAGGGCGAGCCGCTGACCTGCCTCCTGCAGCCGGGTGGTCCGCTCGTCGACCCGCTGCTCGAGGGTCTCGCGCAGGGCCTGGGCGTCGAAGGCGACGACGCCGTAGCGCAGTGCCGCCAGCAGAGCGCCGGTGACGATGAGCGCCCACTCGTGCCACCGCTCCGGCCCGGCCGCGATGCAGACGAGCCCGGCGCTGACCACCGAGACGTCGGGCAGCACCACGACCGCGCGGCAGGGCGCGTTGCGGGCCACCCCGTCGAGCCGGGTGCCGCTCTCGCGGCGGCGCCACGCGGCGGCCCCGGCCGCGGCCACGAGCAGGGGCGCGACCACGAAGGGGACCTGGTAGGCGGACCCGAGGTAGCTGCCGCCCGACAGCGTCCACCAGGCCAGGGCCGCGTCGCCGGCGGTCCACACGGCCAGGGCGAGGGTCACGAGGGCCAGGTCGACGCGCACGCGGTCGTGACGACGTTGGCTCAGCACGAAGGCGAGGCTGCACAGCAGCACGTCGACGGCGGGCCACACCACCAGGAACGTCGAGGCGACCCCGAGGGAGTCGACCTCCACCCCGTGCAGGACGACCACGTCGAGCACGGCCAGCACCGGCACCGCGAGGACGAGCGCGTCCAGCCCGACCCTCAGCCCGGCGCCTCGTTCCCACGGGCCGGTCGGCAGGGCGAGCAGCCCGAGGAGCGCCAGCGGCACGCCGAGCAGGTAGACGAGGTCGGGCACGACCGGTCGCAGGTCGAGGGCCCCGGTGTCGACGAGGATCCACAGCGTGTCGCCCGCGCTCCACGTCAGCAGGAACGCCCCCAGCCAGGTCCAGGCCCGGCCGGGCACGGCGAGCAGCGCGAGACCGGCCAGTGCGGCGACCGCGATCGAGGTCCCCTCGAGGAGAGCGGGGCTCAGCCGGGTCAGCACCAGCGAGACGGCAGCGAGCAGCGCGACGACACCCAGGCCCTCGGGCCGCACCGCACCCACGTCGCGGCCGCGCGGCAGCAGGCTCGTCATGATTCCCTCCACGGGGACAATCATGCCCGGCTTTTGTCCTGATTTGGGCGAAAGGGCAGGCGTGCCGATCTCAACGACCAGCGGGCCCCGGGGTCACGTCCAGGCGCAGAGGCGACGCACCACGGCCAGGCCGCCGGGCGTGCCCGGCCAGTGACGCTCGACGACGTCCGGACCGGCGCGGCGCACCACCGAGCGCAGCACCCACACCGCGACGACCACGTCGTCGGCCCAGCCGACCACCGGCACGACGTCCGGCACCAGGTCGACCGGCAGCAGGAGGTAGCCGAGGAGCGCGGCCAGGCGCCAGCGGACCGCCCGCGGCAGGGTGCGGTCGGCGGCGAGCCGTCGTACGAGCACGACGAGGTCGGGCAGCAGCCGCAGCGCATCGCGCAGCCCCTCGCCCTCGCGTCGCGCCGCCCACCACATCAGGCCCACCAGCACGAGCCAGGTCACGACCAGCGCCACGACGACGCCGGCGACGCTGCCGAGGGTGTCGCTCACGGCACCAGTCCAGCACCCCGGAAGGTCAGCCGCTGAACTGCTCGGTGAACACCCGCTCGACGGCCCGGCCGACCTCCTCGTCGCCGTCGACGAGGACGTTCTGCGGGTCCTTCGGGTCCTGCGAGATCCGGGCGACCTCCTCGCCCCCGTCGCAGCCGCCCTCGAGCGCCCGGATGGCGGCGTTCGGGTCGAGGTCGATCGCGATGGCCGGGTCGGCCTGCTGGATGCACAGCCGGCGCTGGCCCTTGTCGAAGACCGCGACCTCGACCCCGGCGGGGAAGTCGGCGTTCTGCGCGACCTCCTCCACGGTGTCGGACTCCGCGATGGCCGGCTGCTGCCCGGCCAGCGTGGTGAGCAGCGCGGCGTAGGCCTCGGGGCCGTCGCCCGAGGACGGCTCGCTCGACGGCTCGCTCGACGGCTCTGACGACGGCTCGGAGGAGGCGGACTCCTCCGCCGACGGCGAGGAGCCGGAGGCACCCGGCTCGTCCGAGGACCCCCCGCAGGCGACGAGGGCGGGGCTCACGACCAACGCGGCGGCGACGAGGCAGTGACGGAGGCGCAGCGGACTCACGGGTGCTCCTGGGGTCGGGGACGGCGGGACGAGCATGACGAAGTGGGTGCGGTCGTGTCCGGCGAACCCCGCCGGTGGCGGCGAACCGCCGCGTGGCTCAGGCCAGGGCGGCCGGCAGCGTGGCGCTCCAGGCGGCCCGCAGCTCCGCCAACGAGGCCTCGACCCCGTCGACGACGACCGCGTCGCCGCCGGTGGCGCCCAGGGCCGTCACCGTGACGCCGTACGACGCCGCGAGCTCGCGCAGGGCCGCCTCCTGCTCGGGGGCGACGGTCACCAGGCAGCGGGTCGCCGACTCGCTGAAGAGCTGCACGAAGGCATCGCCCTCGAGGGCGACCTCGCAGCCGACGTCGTGGCGCAGCGCCGACTCGACCAGCGCCTGCGCTAGCCCGCCGTCGGCGAGGTCGTGGGCAGAGGTGAGCAGCCCGCGGGCCGGCCCGGCCTCGGCGAGCAGCTGCGCCAGCGCCCGCTCGGCCTCGAGGTCGAGCTGCGGCGGGCGGCCGCCGAGATGGCCGTGCACCACGTGGGCCCACTCGGAGCCGGAGAGCTCCTCGCGGGTCTCGCCGAGCAGCAGCACCCGCTCGCCGGCGGCCGGGAAGCCGGTCGGCGTGCGGCGCGTGACGTCGTCGACGACCCCGAGCACCGCGACGACGGGGGTGGGCAGGATTGCGGTCTCACCGGTCTGGTTGTAGAGGCTGACGTTGCCGCCGGTGACGGGCACCCCGAGCACCTGGCAGGCGTCCTTGAGCCCGCGGCAGGCCTCGGCGAGCTGCCACATGACCGCGGGGTCCTCCGGGCTGCCGAAGTTGAGGCAGTCGCTGACCGCGAGCGGCACGGCGCCGGCGGTCGCGACGTTGCGGTAGCTCTCCGCCAGCGCGAGCTGCGCGCCGGCGTACGGGTCGAGGCGCGCGAAGCGGCCGTTGCAGTCGGTGCTGACGGCCACGCCGAGCCCGGTCTCGTCGTCGATGCGCACCATGCCGGCGTCGCTCGGCTGGGCGAGCACGGTGTTGCCCTGCACGTAGCGGTCGTACTGGTCGGTGATCCACGACTTGTCGCACAGGTTGGGACTGGCGACGAGCCGGAGCAGCGTCTCGCGCAGCTCCTCGGGCGTGGTCGGGCGCGGCAGCGCCTCGGCGCCGTCGGCCTGCAGCGCGTCCTGGGCGTCGGGCCGGGCGAACGGGCGCTGGTACGTCGGCCCGTCGTGCGCCACCGAGCGCGGCGGCACGTCGACGACGCGCTCGCCGTGCCAGTCGATCTGGAGCCGCCCGGTCTCGGTGACCTCGCCGACGACGGTGGCGTCGACGTCCCACTTGGCGCAGATCTCGAGGAACCGCTCGACGTCGGCGGGCTCGACGACCGCCATCATGCGCTCCTGGCTCTCGCTCATCAGGATCTCCTCGGGCGCGAGCGAGGAGTCGCGCAGCGGCACCAGCTCGAGGTCGACGTGCATGCCGCCGTCACCCGCGCTGGCGAGCTCGCTCGTGGCGCAGGAGAGGCCGGCGCCGCCGAGGTCCTGGATGCCGGCGACCACCCCGGCGGCGAAGAGCTCGAGGGTGCACTCGATGAGCAGCTTCTCCATGAAGGGGTCGCCGACCTGAACGCTCGGTCGCTTGGCCGGGCCGGTCGACTCGAAGGTCTCGCTCGCGAGCACGCTGACGCCGCCGATGCCGTCGCCGCCCGTGCGGGCGCCGTACAGCACGACCTGGTTGCCGGCACCGCTCGCCTTGGCGAGGTGGAGGTCCTCGTGGCGCAGCACGCCGACGCACAGCGCGTTGACGAGCGGGTTGCCGAGGTAGGTCGGGTCGAAGACCGCCTCGCCGCCGATGTTGGGCAGGCCCAGGCAGTTGCCGTAGCCCCCGACGCCGGCGACGATCCCGGGCAGCACCCGGTGGGTGTCGGGCTCCTCGAGCGGGCCGAAGCGCAGCGGGTCCATCACGGCGACCGGGCGCGCTCCCATCGCGAGGATGTCGCGGACGATGCCGCCGACGCCGGTCGCGGCGCCCTGGTAGGGCTCGACGTACGACGGGTGGTTGTGGCTCTCGACCTTGAAGGTCACGGCGTAGCCCTGGCCGATGTCGATGACGCCGGCGTTCTCGCCGATGCCGGCGAGCATCTTGCCGCGGGACGTCTCCTGTGGGATCTCGGAGAACTGCTTGAGGTGCACCTTGCTGGACTTGTAGGAGCAGTGCTCGCTCCACATGACGGAGTACATCGCCAGCTCCGAGCTGGTCGGGCGGCGGCCGAGGATCTCGCGGATCCGGGCGTACTCGTCGGCCTTGAGCCCCAGGTCGGCCCACGGCTGGTCGCGGTCCGGGTCGTGTGCCGCCCGCCCGACGGTGTCGAGGGCAGCGAGGTCGGGCAGGTCTGGGCGGTTCTCCTCCGGCACGGGCAGCAGTCTAGGAACCCGGCCGCCCGCGGGCCGCATCGGCATCCGCGCCGGGTGCCGCCTCGCGGAGGCGCTGCTGCAGCCGGTCGCGCACCTCGTCGGGCGTCAGCTGCGCCCGGCGCCGCTGGTCACGGGCGACGGCGACGCCGGTGGCCGCGACCCCCGCCGCGCCCGCGAGGCCCAGCAGCTTCCAGACCGAGACCTTCACGTGCGTGCTCCTCCTGTCGGGCAGGCTGCACCCATGCAGCCAGCGCCCCTCAGTCTGGACGACGCGGTCGACCTGACGCGCACCGGTGACCTGTGGCTCTTCCGCGGGCGCTCCGCCGCCGACCGCGCGATCCGCGCGGTGACCAACGCCCCGGTCAACCACGTCGGCATGGCGGTGGTGCTCGACGACATGCCGCCGCTGATGTGGCACGCCGAGCTCGGGAAGGGCCTGCGCTGCGTGTGGAGCGGGGGCCACCACCGCGGGGTGCAGCTCCACGACCTGCGCGAGGCGGTGGTGCAGTGGTGCGGGCGCTACGAGCAGGACGCCTGGCTGCGACAGCTCGCCGTGACCGGCTCGCCCGCGGGAGCCGTCACCCGTGAGCACGAGGACGCCCTGCTGCGCACCATCGCCCGGAGCGACGGCACCCCGTTCCCGTCGACC
The DNA here is from genome assembly GCF_054777915.1 of Nocardioides marmoraquaticus. Taxonomy (NCBI): domain Bacteria; kingdom Bacillati; phylum Actinomycetota; class Actinomycetes; order Propionibacteriales; family Nocardioidaceae; genus Nocardioides; species Nocardioides marmoraquaticus. The sequence goes on from NZ_BAAHAA010000006.1 coordinate 176,673, forward strand.
GCCTCCCTGCTCGGCCGCTGGGCCCGCGGGCGGGTGCACCACCGCGCCGGGGCCGAGACGACGTACTGCGCCGAGGTCGTGGCGACGACCTTCACCGACATGGGCCTGCTCGACCCCGACCGGCCCGCCAACTACTACGACCCGGGCAACTTCTGGTCGGGCGACGGCCTCGAGCTCCTCGGAGCGCGCCTGGGCGGCGAGGTCGCCGTGAGAATCTGAACGAGCCCGCGCGAATGACAGGTGTGTAGTTTGTCCGTTTTTGTGGCGCGTGTGACTCGTGGGACCTACGTTGTCGCGGACGCCCCCGACCTCGGAGATCTCGCATGCGCCGCCCCACCCTGCCCCGCCTGCTCGGCACCACGCTCGCCGGCGCGCTCGTCGCGGGCCTCCTCGCCGCCGTGCCGGTGGCCGGTGCGACCTCCCCGGCCGCCGCCCGCGCCACCAACCCCGTCACGCCGGGCACCTTCACCGGCTACGCCTTCGACCAGTGCAACACGGTGACCGAGTCGGCGATGCGGACGTGGCGACGCCACTCCCCCTTCCGCGGCGTCGGCGTCTACATCTCTGGCGACTCCCGCGCCTGCAAGACGCAGGCCAACCTGACCCCCGCCTGGGTGGCCAACCAGCTCGCCGACGGCTGGAAGATCCTGCCGATCACCCTCGGCCCGCAGGCGTCGTGCTCCACGCGCTTCCCGCGCTACGGCCGGAGCATCGACCCGACCATCAACCCCTCGACCACCAACGGGTACGCCGCCGCCAAGGCCCAGGGGGCCGCCGAGGCCCGCGACGCCGTCGCCGCGGCCAAGCGGCTCGGCATCGTGCCGGGCAGCACCCTGTACTACGACCTCGAGGCGTGGGACGTGCGCCGCTCCACCGCGTGCACCCAGTCGGCGCTGTGGTTCACCCACGCGTGGACCGTCGAGCTGCACCGCCTCGGCTACGCCTCCGGCTTCTACTCCAGCGCCGCCTCGGGCATCAAGGTGCTCGACGACGAGCGCGTGCGCAGCGGCAGCACCGTGCGGCAGCCCGACCAGGTCTGGATCGCCGACTGGGACGGCCGCGCCAACGTCACCTCCACCTATGTGCGCGGCGACGGCTGGGCGAACGCGCGGATCAAGCAGTACCGCGGCGGCCACAACGAGACCCACGGCGGCGTGACCATCAACATCGACAGCAACTACCTGTCGCTGCGGACGCCCCGCCTGCCCGGCGCCGCACCCGCTCCCACGCCGACCCCCACCCCGACGCCGGCACCGACGCCGTCTCCCTCTTCACCTCGCTACACCGGCTCGAACATGTCCGACGCCAGGTGCTCGCCCGCGACGATCAACCGCACGACGTACCGGCGTACCGGGCCGAAGGCGGGCTCCACGTCGATCGTGGCGCTGCAGTGCCTGCTCAAGCAGCAGCGGCACTACCCCTACGAGGTCACCGGCAGCTGGAACACCCAGACGCGCACCGCGGTCCGCGCCTTCCAGGACGTCGTCGACCTGCCGCAGGGCGAGGCCGCCACCCGCGCCACGTGGGTCGCGCTGCTCGTCAAGGGCAACGCCGCCACGGCACTGCGGGTCGGCTCGACCGGCGCCGACGCCACGCGCCTGCAGCGCGCCCTCAACGCCGCCACCACCGGCGGCGCCACGGTCAGCGGCACCTGGCGCAGCAGCGACGTCACCCGGCTGCGCACCTACCAGCAAAAGGTCGCCCTGGGCGTCACCGGCCGCGCCACCTCGGCCACCTGGAAGGCCCTCTCCGCCGGCCGCTGGTAGCCGCACCCGCCGACGGCGCCCCCGCTCCCTGAGGTGCGCCCTTCGTGACGCCCGCTCGTCCCTCGCGGGCTCCTCAGGGACCGGAAGACGATCCACCCGTCCCTCGCGGGACCGGGAAGCGACCCGCTCCCTGAGGTGCGAGCGGAGCGAGCCACGAAGGGGCCCCTTCGTGACGCCCGCTCGTCCCTCGCGGGCTCCTCAGGGACCGGGAGAAGGTTCACTGGTCCCTCGCGGGACCGGGAGGCGATCCACCCGTCCCTCGCGGGACCGGGAGACGATCCACCCGTCCCTCGCGGGACCGGGAGGCGAACCGCTCCCTGAGGTGCGAGCGGAGCGAGCCACGAAGGGCGCCCGTCGCGACTCAGGGAGCGGTCACGGAGCCACCACTCAGGCGAGGACGCGGGAGAGCACGCTGGTGAAGAAGCCGAGGCCGTCGGTGCCGGGGCCGCAGAGGTCCTCGACGGCGTGCTCGGGGTGGGGCATCAGGCCGACGACGTTGCCGGCCTCGTTGGTGACGCCCGCGATCGCGCGCAGCGAGCCGTTGGGGTTGTCGCCGACGTAGCGGGCGACGACGCGCCCCTCCCCCTCGAGCCGGTCGAGGGTGTCGGCGTCGGCGACGAACGAGCCCTCGCCGTTCTTCAGCACGATGGTGAGCTCCTGGCCCGCGCGGTAGTCGGAGGTCCAGGCGGTGGTGGCGTTGTCGATGACGATGCGCTGGTCGAGGCAGCCGAACTTGCGGTGGTCGTTGCGGACCAGCGCCCCGGGCAGCAGGTGCGACTCGCACAGCACCTGGAAGCCGTTGCAGATGCCGAGGACGGGCATCCCGCGACCGGCGGCCTGGACCACCTCGGTCATGACGGGCGCGAAGCGGGCGATGGCCCCGCACCGGAGGTAGTCGCCGTAGGAGAAGCCACCGGGCAGAACGACCGCGTCGACGCCCTGGAGGTCGTGGTCGCCGTGCCACAGCGAGACCGGCTCGGCGCCGGCGAGGCGTACGGCGCGGGAGGCGTCGACGTCGTCGAGCGAGCCCGGGAAGGTGACGACCCCCACGCGCGGACGGCCCAGGCTCACGAGACGACCCGCACGTCGAAGTCCTCGATCACGGGGTTCGACAGCAGCGTCTCGGCCATCTGGCGCACCTGGTCGAGCACCTCGTCGGTGGCCTCGCCGTCGACCTCGAGCTCGAAGCGCTTTCCCTGGCGCACGTCGAGGACCCCGGTGAAGCCGAGCCGGGGCAGCGCCCCGTGCACGGCCTTGCCCTGGGGGTCGAGGATCTCGGGCTTGGGCATGACGTCGACGACGACTCGGGCCACGGTGCGGTCCTTCGGCAGGCTCGGACGGGACGCGAGGAGTCTAGTGTCGCGTCGCTCAGGCCCGGTCGCGGGCCGCCGCGCGGCGTCGTACGAGCGGTCGCAGCAGGAGCCCGACCGCAGCGAGCCCCGCTCCTCCGATCCACCACCAGAGGGCCTCGCGGCGCGCCGGCGCGAGTACGTCGGGCTGGGCGGTGATCGCCCGCGCCTCGCTCGGCCGGCCCTCGGCCGCGACCACGTCCGCGTCGGGGGCGACGGGGCCGGGACGACGCTCGTCGAGGCTGACGGTGAGGGCGTCGTACGGCTGGATCACGCCCCAGCCCTGCTCGTCGTCGCGCTGGTTGGCGATGGGTCGCCGTGCGGTCGTGGTGATGCGGTAGCGGATCTCGGCCGGCGTGGCCCGCGGGAAGCGCTCCTTGAGCTGGGCGGCGAGGCCGGCGACGAAGGGCGCCGACCAGCTGGTGAGGGGGTTCTCGCCGTCCTGGCAGTCGCCGTACTGCTGGTAGGTCAGCAGCACGTTGGCCCCCGGGGCCGCGACGTCGATGAAATCGCCCTGCACCGACCAGTTGTCGACCTGCCCGGCCGCGTTGAGGGCGGAGACCCCGAGCACGGTGTCGACGGCGGCGGGGAAGCGCAGCTCGGTGACCGCCTGCTCACCGCCGATGTTGTCGCCCGACGAGGCGACGACGACGACGCCCTGCCGCTCGGCGCGCGCGAGCACGTCGCGCATCGCCGGCAGGTCGAGGTCGTCGGCCCCCACGCTGAGCGAGACGTTGACGACGTCGGCGCCGTTGTCGATCGCCCAGGCGATGCCCTCGGTGATCAACGCCCCGGTCGGGCGCTGCTGCACCTCGACGTCGGCCTCGTCGGAGGTGAAGACCCGCACCGGGAGCAGGGTGGCGTCGTACGCCACCCCCTGCATGCCGCTGCGGATGCCCTCGATGGGCCGGGCACCGATGATGCCGGCGACCGCGGTGCCGTGGCCGAAGATGTCGGTCCGCCCGTCGGGCGGCGTCCCTGGCACGAGCGAGGTGCCGGGCAGAACGCTGCCCTCGGGGAAGTGGGCGTTGCCGGTGTTGATGCCCGAGTCCACGACGGCGACCGTGACGCCCTTGCCGGTCGCGAGGTTCCACGACTGCGGGACCGCCAGCCGCTGGAGCACGGGCGACGGCTGGCTGGCGTACTGCGTCTTGCCGACCTCGCACTGCGGGGCGACGGTCTGCGAGGACGCCGTCGCCACCGGCGCCGGGCCGACCACACCGACCGCGCCGGCGACCAGGCCGGCCAGGGCCAGCCCACCGGCGTGGCGTCGGGCCCGCAGGGTCATGACTGCTGCTCCTGCACCACCGGCAGGCTCTGCGCGGCGCTCGTCGACAGCGCAGGTCCACTGCCCAGCACACCCAGCCACGACTGCGGCACCGGCCGGGGGTCGTACGACGCGTAGCCCAGCTGCGGCAGGGTCGAGCCGTCGGCGTCGGCGCCGACGGGGAAGGCCGTGCCGGCCCCGTCGACGAGGTAGACGTTGCCGGCGTCGAGCACGCCACCACTGACCGCGCGGACGACGGCCCCACGACCGGGCAGGACGTCGCGGTCGATGGCGTCGCCCTGGGCCAGCAGGTCGGACTCGCCGACGGTCGCGAGCGTCAGCCGCGGCAGCGTGCGCTGCCCGACGTCCATGCGGATGCAGGGCGCCTGCGGCTGGGTGTAGGGGGTGACGGCGTCCTCGGGCCAGTCGCTCGGGTAGGCCGGTCGCTGCGGTGACGGCTCGATGGGCACCTGGTCGGCGCCGGTGCCCTCGATGGTCACCTCGGGGATCTCCGTCTGGAGCACGGCGTGGGCGAAGGCGCTGGTCGGCAGCAGCCGGCCCTCGGCGTCGAGCACGTAGGTGCCGCTGTCGAGCTGCACCGGGGTGCCGACGCGGCGCAAGGCCGCCACCCCGGTGTCGACCTGGCGCTCGGTCGCGGCGACGTCGGGCACCTCGAGCGGCGAGCCCTCGAAGAACAGGCTCAGCCACAGGCCGGTCACGGGCACCGGCTCGACGTCGGCCAGCCCGAGCCGGCGCAGCAGCAGCCGGCCCTGCTCGTCGTCGGCGACGGCGTAGCGGACCGCACCCACCAGCAGCCACTGCGAGCCCTCGGCGGAGACGAGCAGCGCCTCGTCGTCCGCAGCCTGCGAGGCGCCGGGGTAGCCGATGCTGGTGCGGATGCCGCCCTGGGCGTTGGTGCACGAGAGCCAGCCGTCCTCGGCCAGCCGCGAGGCAGCGGGCAGCACCTCGGGAGCACCGGCGATGCCGATGGCGGGGCCGGTGTCCTTCTCGGCGATGACGTCGTCGCCGATCGTCAGCGGGGTCGCCTCCTCACCCAGCAGCAGCTTGGCCGAGGTGGTGTTGATGACGGGGAACAGCTGGCCCCGGTAGGCGTAGAAGCGCGAGCCGCTCTCCTTGCCGATGACGATGCTCTGCTGGTCCCAGTCGTCGGGCGGAGGCTTCTGCAGGAAGCCGCTGACGGCGGCGCCGGCGACGACGAGCAGGGCGAGCACGATGCCGCCGATGACGGTGCGGCCGTGCCGCACGGGCTCGACCTCGCGGCCCCCCGGGGCACCGCTGACGAACGCCGTGACGAGTCGTCGCCGGTTGAAGCCGTGGGCCTCGACCAGGTCCCGCTTCGTGGACACCAGAGCCTCCTACACGTGGCTGCGGACGCAGACGCGCCGACGACCATGATCCGTGGTCGTCGGCGCGCCTGTCAGGTGAATGCCGCGGGTGCGGCTCAGGCCACCGAGCGGTGGCGACCGGCGCCGCGGCGGGGCCGCAGCAGGGCCGCGCCACCGAGCAGCAGCACGAGACCGGCGTAGGCGAGCCCGCCGGTCGCGGGTGCACCGGTGGCGGGCAGGCCGTCGCTCGACGAGGTCACGGCCGGGGCCGCGCTCTGGCACGCGACGGAGCCGCCGCACGCCGCCGGCGCGCCGGACGCCGCGAGGACGCCCTCCGCGTTGCCGACGGTCGAGGCGGTACCGCCACCGACGGTGCTGCCGTTCCCGTTCCCGTTGCCGTTCCCGTTGCCGTTGCCGTTGCCGTTGCCGTTGCCGTTGCCGTCACCAGGCGGGGGATCGGTGTCGTCGTCGTCGTCGCAGCCCGCGGGCAGCGGGACCGTGTCGCACGGGTCGACCGGGTCGACGGGCGGGTCGACCGGCGGGTCGGTGTCGTCGTCGCAACCCTCGGGCAGCGGGAGGACGTCGCACGGGTCGACCGGGTCGACGGGCGGGTCGACCGGCGGGTCGGTCTCGTCGTCGCACCCGATCGGCAGCGGGATGACGTCGCAGTCGAGGGGCGGGTTGAGGGGCCCACCCGGCTCGTCCTCGCCGGGGTCCTCCGTCGGGATGTCGTCGTCACCCTCGCCGGGGATCTCGTCGAGGAGCGCGGCCTGTCGCTGGGCGGTGGCCTCGCGGGCAGCCTCGGCCTCGCGTGCGGCCTGCTCGCGGGCGGCCCGCTCGGCGGCCGCCTCGCGCTCCGCCTTCTCCCGGGCGTCCTGCAGCAGGACCTGCTTGTGCTCGGCGCAGCCGTCGGCGACGGGCTTGGCGTCGGTGGCGCGGTCGCGGCACTCGGCCAGCGACGGGCCGGCCTCACCGGTCGCGGCGACGTCCTCGGCCACGGACGGTGCGGCGAAGACGCTCACCACCAGCCCCAGGGCGAGCATGGTGGTCGCGGTCGTCTGACGGGCGCGGTGCCGCAGCGACCTCCGCGGCACGGCTTCGAGATGGCTCATGATTTCCCCCGGGTTCGAGATCATCTTCTGCTGAACATGGACAAAAACGCGTACAGGCTAGTCACACCAACGCCGCGACGCACCTCGGGCTACGTGCCCGATCGGCGCGTCGTCGGACACCCGCCACGCCGTCACGCCACGGCCCCCACGAGGCCGATCGCGAAGACGGTCAGCGGGACCATCGCCACCAGGGCGACGACCTCGACCACGTCACCGATGCGGCCGGTGCGCACCGACTGCGGCCGCGGCACGAGCGTCGAGACGAGGAGGCCCACCGCGACGACGGCGAGCACCACCGCGAGGACCGGCAGCCAGGCCCGCTGGAGCAGCACGATCGCCCCGGCGGTCGAGAGCAGCGCGAGCAGGCCGCAGGCGAGGCCGGTGGCCACCTCGGGACCGACGCGGTACTGCCGCGTGCGCAGCAGCAGCACCAGCGCGGCCGCGACGGCGACGAGGGTGCCGGTGATGCCGAGCGACACGGCCAGGGGCGCGGTGCCCACCACGACGAGGCCGACCGTCACCGTGACCGCCTGGAGCACCTCGTGGCCGAGCCGGGCGTCACGTCGTACGGCGTCGGCGTCGAGGGGCGGCACCTCGTCGGGCAGCAGCTCGTGGTGGTCCTGGGCCTGCGGGGTGCGGGTGTTGGTGGTCGACAACCCCACCCACGGCACGGCGGAGCCGGCCACCGCCACGACGACCATCGCCACGACGAAGGTGCCGGCGACCGGCAGCTCGGTGGTCGCGACGAGGGCACTGGCGGCCGCGACCACGACGCCGACCACCACGGCGGGCACCATCGCGGCGCGGTGCTGCACCAGGCCGAGCAGTCCGACCAGACCCGCGGCTGCGGCTGCGGCGGCGCCCACGGCCACGGGGAGGCCGGCGACGGCATCCCCCGGGACGCCGGCCACGCCGCCCGCGGCGGCGTAGACGACACCGGCCCACGCGAGCATCACGGCCGTCTCGTGCTCCTGGCGCACCTGCGCGAGCACCACGGCTGCGACGAGCAGCACGACGGCGACGACGCCCGCGGCCGCGGCGGCGACCACGTCGGGCCGCTGCAGGCCCAGGCACAGCGCGCCGAGCGACAGCAGCACCGCGGCGGCGACCAGCGCCGTGCGGCGCCCGGTCGCCGGGTCCCACGGCGACATGTCGTCCTCGACCGCGTCGGCCATGGCCTCGACGACGTCGTCGTAGACCCGCAGCGGGCGCTCGTCGACGCCGGCGGTCAGGGTGAGCACCGAGCCGCTCTCGACGCCCTGCACCGCCAGGTCGCGGGAGGGGTCGAGACGACGACCGTCACCGGTCACCAGGTGGTAGCCGGCGTACGCCGTCTCGGCGTCGAGCAGGTTGGTCGACCGGGCCAGCTCGGGCAGCAGCTCGGCCACGGCCACCTGGCCGGGCAGGGCGAGGTCGGCCCGCTTCTCCCCGACCACCAGGGTCAGGCGCAGCAGCGAGGCCGCGCCCTCGGGCGGGCCGGCCGCCACGTCGTGGTCGGCGGTCTGCGTCATGCGGTCACCTCGGGCTCGTCGTCAGGGGACTCGTGGGCAGGTCGGCCCCATCCTCCCGCAGGACGCGGCCGGTCGCAGGGCTTTTGGGGGCCGTACGTCGGCCTCCCGCCAGCCCCGCCGCGCCGTCCGGCACCGCGGGGCTGCACGGTCTGTGCTCGTCAGCCGATCACGCGGGGGGCGACGTCGTCGTCGTCGATCCAGTCTTCCTGGACCTCCATCGCGGTGCGCGAGGGGTCGCGCTCGTCGTCGCGCTGGTCGGGGCGACCTCGCCCGGCACCGGCACCGGCGCCAGGGGCGCCCTTGCCCGCGGGACCCGTGCCGCGCCCGCCCGGGGCAGCGCCTCGGGGACCCGCGTTGCCACCCCGGCCACCCTGCTGGGCCCCGGGGGTCGTCGCGCCGCGGGGCGCGGCAAGTCGGATCGTAGCCATGTCGTTC
>NZ_BAAHAA010000007.1:0-92039 GCF_054777915.1 Nocardioides marmoraquaticus
GGCGGCGGCGGGGGCGCCGTGCCGGGTGCGGGGTCCGTGGCGGGCCCCGCCACGGGCGCGCCCTCGGGCTGCGTCCAGCCGGGCGGGGCGGTACGAGGGGCGGTCGGGGCGGCGGCGTCACGCCTCCGGCCCCGGGTCAGCAGCCAGGCGACGCCGAGCGCGAGGAGCAGGACCGGCCAGGGGAACCAGCCGCCCTCCCCGAGCCACGGCACGCCGAGCACGACCATCGCGGCCAGCACCGCGGCGACGGCCACGACGACCTTGGCCGCGTCGGGGCCGAGCTCGAGCGGTGCGCGGTCGCGGCCGTCCTCGGGGACCAGCAGCCACACGGCGGCGTACACCAGCAGGCCGGCGCCGCCGAAGAGGGCGAGCACGGCGAGCACGACCCGGACGAGGACGGGGTCGACGTCGAAGTGGCGACCGAGGCCGCCGGCGACGCCGCCGATCCACCGGTCGGTGGCGGAGCGGCGCAGCCGCGTGAAGTCGCGGACCTGCTCCCGGCTCACGCGAGGGCCGTCGTCGGTGGGGTCGGTGGGGGCGCTGGGTGCGGTGCCCGGCTCGGTCTGGCTGTCCATGCCGACCATCGTGGTGCGGCCCGCGGCTGCGGACCATCGGGGACGACCCTGGTCCTGCGCCCGGCGACCTCAGGGGTGCACCCCGGGGAGGCACCGGATGTGCCCAGGGGTCCGGCGGTGCCACGATGGCCGGGTCATGACCACCGTCCCCGCCCCGTCCCGCGCCGCCGCGCCCGCCTGGGAGCCGCGCCGTGCCCACCGCGCCGGCGCCGACCGCGTGCTCGGTGGCGTGGCTGCGGGCGTCGCCCACCATCTCGGCTGGCGCACCGCCTGGGTCCGTGCGGGTCTCGTCGTCACGACGGTGCTCGGCGGCTTCGGGGCTGTGCTGTACGCCGCGCTCTGGCTGGTGCTCCCGCTCGAGCGGGCCGACGCCCCTGGGGCTCCCGGGATCGACGCGGCCACCCGGCAGGGTCGGCGCGGCGGACGTCGCGAGCGGCGGCTCACCGACTACGGCCCCCTGGCCGCCGGCGGCGCCATCGCCGCGGGAGTCGTGCTCGCCCTGGGGGTCCTCACCGGCCAGGCCCTGGCCGTGGGCCCGCTGCTCGTCGCCGCCTGCGGCGTCGCCCTGCTCTGGTGGCAGGCCGACCAGGCGCAGCAGGAGCGCTGGGCCGACGGTGCCCGGGTGCACCCGCTCCGCGCCGTGGTCGGTGCCGGCGGCTGGGCGGCGTACCTCCGGATCGCGGCGGGGCTCGCGCTCGTCGTCCTGGCGGTCACGCTCTTCGGGTTGCGCGGCGGGCTGTCGGTGGCGCTCGACGTCGGTCTCGCCGCCTCGGTCGGGCTGCTGGGCGTGGGGCTGGTGATCGCGCCGTGGTTCGTGCGGCTGAGCTCCGACCTGAGCGCCGAGCGGGTGGCCCGCGTGCGGGAGCAGGAGCGGGCCGACGTCGCCGCCCACCTGCACGACTCGGTGCTGCAGACGCTGGCCCTGATCCAGCGCTCCGCGGCCGACCCCGCCACCGTGGCGCGGCTCGCTCGCGCCCAGGAGCGCGACCTGCGGCGCTGGCTCTTCGAGCCCGACGCGGCCGGGCCCACCACGCTCGCGACCGCCCTGCGCGCGGCCGCGAGCGAGGTCGAGGACGGCCTGGGCGTGCCGGTCGAGGTGGTCTGCGTCGGCGACGCGACCCTCGCCGAGGGCGCCCGCCCGCTGGTGCTGGCGGCACGCGAGGCGATGCTGAACGCCGCCCGTCACTCCGGCGCGGGCTCCGTCGACGTCTACGCCGAGGCGGGCCCCGAAGGGCTCGAGGTGTTCGTCCGCGACCGCGGCCGCGGTTTCGACCCCGACGTCGTGCCCGACGACCGGCAGGGCCTGCGCGGCAGCGTCCTGGGCCGCGTACGCCGCCACGGCGGGCGCGCCGAGGTGCGCAGCGCCCCCGGCCACGGCACCGAGGTGCGGCTGTGGCTGCCTCGTGCCGACCAGCCCGACCCACCCCCGGAGGAGACCCCGTGAGCCGCCCCGATCCGCGCTCCGTCGTGGTCGTCGACGACCACGCCATGTTCCGCGCCGGCGTCCGCGCCGAGCTCGCCCACGCCTCCGACGCCGTCGAGGTGCTCGCCGAGGCCGCTGACGTCGACGCGGCCGTGACCGCCGTGCTCGCCCACCAGCCGGAGGTGGTGCTGCTCGACGTGCACCTGCCCGGCGGCGGGGGCGGCGAGGTGATGCGGCGTACGGCGGGACGCGCGGAGGGCACCCGCTTCCTCGCGTTGTCGGTGTCCGACGCCGCCGAGGACGTCATCGGCACGATCCGCGCCGGTGCGCGGGGCTACGTCACCAAGACCATCACCGGGCCCGAGCTGGTCGACGCCATCGAGCGGGTCGCCTCGGGCGACGCGGTCTTCAGCCCGCGGCTCGCCGGCTTCGTGCTCGACGCGTTCGCCGGCACCGTCGAGGTCGCCGCGGTCGACGAGGACCTCGACCGGCTCACCGAGCGCGAGCGCGAGGTGATGCGCCTGATCGCGCGTGGCTACTCCTACCGCGAGGTCGGGGGCGAGCTGTTCATCTCGGTCAAGACCGTCGAGACCCACATGTCGTCGGTGCTGCGCAAGCTGCAGCTGTCGTCGCGCCACGAGCTGACGCGCTGGGCCTCCGACCGGCGGCTGCTCTAGCGGCTGCCCGCCACGGCGGGCAGCGGCAGCAGCGTCGCCCAGCCCGGTCGCCACGCGGGGGAGCGCTGGCCCATCTCCCACGCGAGGTCCTCCAGGGCGGGTCCCTGGGCGGGGTGCGCGACGCGCCACCAGGCCGGCCAGTGGTCGAAGGCACGGTCGAAGCGCACCGCCCGGCCGTCGCCGCTGACCCGCGCGAAGAGCCAGGCGCCGTGCTCGTCGCCGGCCTCCTTGCGGTGCAGGTCGCGCAGCACGTTGGCCAGCGCGTGCCGCGCGGCGCGCGGCAGCGCGGTGTTGGTGACGGCCGGGACGGCCTCGTCGCGCCGCACCATCACGGCGTGCTCGAAGGGCCCGCGGGGCGCGTGCACCCGGGCCCACGCCACGACCTCGGGGGGCTGCTGCAGCAGCATCCGGTCGGCCTCGCCGGCCTCGCGCATCTGGTCGTGCACCTGCTCGCGCAGCCGCACCCGCGCCGGTCCGCGCGACAGCGCCGGTGCGGGCCCGCCCGCCTCGCGGGCCAGGACCAGCGCCGCCGTCACCGCCTCGTCGGTGGTCGCACGGGCGCACAGGTGCTCCTCGCGCAGGTCGCCGCGGCGGGCGGCGGCGGCGACGTCGGGGTCGACGGTGGACCACGGCCGCAGCAGCAGGGCCAGGCCGTCGTCGCGGTCGTCGGTGAGGTCCCACTCGCCGTGGGCGAACCACGCCACGAAGGTCGGACGCCCGTCGTCGGTCGCGGGGGTCAGCGCCCAGTCGGGGGCACCGCGCCGGGCGTCACGGGGTGCCGCCGGGGCGAGCGCCGAGCGGCCCCACAGCACGAACCGGCCGCCGCGCACGCGCTGCAGCCGCAGCCACCCTCGACCGGCCTCGTCGAGCCGCACGACCATGGTGCAGGACTCGAAGCGGCACTCCTCACGACCGCCCGCCCGCTGCAGGGCGGCGAGGGCGACGGCCGACCACCACAGCACCTGGGGGTCGGGCAGGTCCTCGGGGTCCACGGGAGCATCCTCCCCCGCGAGCACCCTCCCCGCACCTCCCCGCGCTGGCGTGGACACCCGTCGCTCGCCGACCGGCACGCGGTGACCGGCTGGGGGCGCCGACCGGGCAGATCGTGGCCGGTCGGCGGGAGGGCGGGAGGATCAGCTGGCGAGCTGGGCGAAGGAGAGGTCGATGAGCCACTCCACGGGGGCGTGGTCGTCGGTGTAGACCTCGCCGCCGTCGAGGCCGGGCTCGAGGCGGTCGGCGGCGGCGTCGGCCACCGGGCGCACGTCGGCGGGCACGTCGGCCTCGCGCAGCTGCTCGCGCGGGTCGACGTCGTCGAGGGTGGCCAGCAGGACGGTGTTGGTGTCGTCGACCGGGTCGCGCCAGACGTTGCCGTCGCCGTACACGCTGCGCATGGTGGCGGTCAGCACTCGCTCCAGCTCGTCGTTGCCCGGCGGGTGGCCGACGTTGACCGTGACGGTGCCACCGGGGTTGAGCTGGTCCTTGGTGACCTCGAAGAAGTTGCTGGTGGTGAGGTACCAGGGGATGTAGGGCTGCCGGTAGGCGTCGAGCATGATGTTGTCGAAGGTCTTGCCGGTCTGCTGCAGCCACGGTCGGGCGTCGGCCGCGTGGGTGGTGATGCGGTCGCTGGTCATGTCGAAGTAGGTGCGGCCCAGCTCGCTGACCTGGTCGTCGAGCTCGACGGCGTCGATGCGCACGTCGGGGAAGTAGTGGGTCAGCCCGCGCGCGACGGTGCCGCCGGCGCTGCCGAGGTTGACGATGTCGCGCGGCTCCTGGGTGCCGGCGAACCCCATGACGAGCATGGAGTCCCAGTAGCCGCCGAACAGCCAGTCGTCGGGACGGTAGATCGAGTGGATCGCCTGGCCCTCGTTGAGCTCGAGCACCCGGGTGCCGTCGTCGGACTCGATGACGCGGGCGTACTGGTACTCGGTCTCGCGCTCCTCGAGGACCTCGCCGGCGGTGGTGGAGGTCTTGGTCGAGCCGGGCGGGATGACGATGAGCACGACGATGACGGCGCTGACGACGATCGCGAGGACGCGTCGTACGCCCGTGAGCGCCGGGACGACGACCAGCGAGAGCATCAGCGCGAACGCCAGGAAGGTGCGCTGGCTGCCGACGAGCGGGATCAGCACCAGCGTCGAGAGGAACGTGCCGGCGAGGCTGCCGATGGTGCCGAGGGCCGAGAAACGGCCCGAGACGCGCCCGGCGTCACCGACCGAGCGCACCATGAGGCGCACGGCGTACGGCGAGATGATGCCGAGGAAGAGCACCGGCACCGCGATCATCGCGCCGACGCCGACCAGCGAGCCGACGAACAGGCCGCCGGAGTACTCCGCGAAGGCCCGCACCGACTGCCGCAGGAACGGTCCGGCCATGAACGGCACGGCGGCGAAGAAGGCCGAGGCCAGCAGCACCCACACCGCCATGCCCTGCAGCGTGGGGTTGCGGCTGGCGAGCCGGCCGCCGAGGGCGTAGCCCAGCGAGAGCGCCACCAGGGTGATGGCGATGGTGTTGGCCCACACGATCGTGCTGTCGCCGAACCACGGCGCGAGCAGGCGTGCGGCCGCGATCTCGGCGCCGAGGCTCGCCACGCCGACGACGAAGACGATCAGCGCCAGCAGGGCGCCTGACGGACGGGGGGACGTGGAGGCCTCGGCCGTCGTCTCGGGCGGCGTCTGGGTGGGCGTCGTCACGAGCCAGAACCTACCTGGGCCCCGGCTGGCCGCCGCGTCAGGCGCGGACGCGCAGGCCCCGCGGCGTGACCACGAAGCCGGCCTCCTCCATGGCCCGGCGCACGGGCTCGGACTGCTGGCCCAGGATGCTCTCGCCGTCGGCCTTCTCGACCACGAGCCGACCGAGCGCCCCGTCGCGCACGGCAGCGCCGAGCGCCCGCACCGCGACGACCAGGCGGGTCTCGGCGGCGGCCGGGTCGGCGGCCTCGTCGCCGAATGTCAGCAGGGTGCGGCCGCCGCGCTCGACGTAGAGGGTGAGGCGTCCGTCGACCAGGACGACGAGGGCGCCCGCCTTGCGTCCGGGGCGGTGGCCGCCCTCCTGCGCCGGCCAGGGCAGCGCCGCGCCGTAGGGGTTGGCGGGGTCGGTGGCGGCCAGGGCGACGGCGTGGGGAGCCGCGTCGGGGTCGTGGTCGCGCGCCGAGCGGCTGTGGGTGCGGAGCCGGTCGACCGCACCGGCCGTGCCGAACTGTGCGGCGCCCAGCCCCTCCACGAAGTAGCCGCGTCGGCAGCGGCCGGTGTCCTCGAAGGCCGAGAGCACCTTGTACGCCGCCGCGAAGCCGCCGGGGGTGCGCTCGCTCATGACCGCACCGCGCGTCACCACGCCGTGCCGCTCCAGCAGCGCCTCGGCGGCGGCGTGGGCCCGGGCGGTGGGGTCGGCCTCCGGCTCGGGCAGCAGGAACCAGCGCCCGGCGAGGTCGGGCGGCACCGCGCGCAGGGCGGCCGAGCTCAAGCGGGGCCGCGGTCGGGCCCCGGGGCGGGTCGAGCGCACCCGGGGCGCCGCACGCTTGGTGGCGTGGCTCGACCGACCACCGCCCAGCAGGCCGCGCAGCGGCGCGAGGGTGTCGTTGCCGAGCCGGCCCGACCAGACGAGGTCCCACACGACCGTGGCGAGCCGCTTGTCGTCGGAGGTGCCGATCGCTCCTGCGAGCTGGCGGTAGAAGTAGGCCCCGCCGCCGGCGAGGGCCTCGAGCACCGACTCGTGGTCGGGGGAGAGCTCGAGCGGCTCGGTGTCGACGCCGGGGCCGGGCAGGGTGAGCGGGGCGGTGTCGGCGAGGTGGAGCGAGACCCAGCCGTCGGTGCCGGGCAGGTCGCCGTGACCGGCCCAGAGCACCTCGCCCGACGACGTGAGCTCGTCGAGCATGGCGGGGGCGTAGTCGTCGACGCGGGCCGGCAGCACCAGGCTCTCGAGCGCGCTCGCGGGCACGGCGCACCCGGCCAGCTGCTCGACGACGGTCACGACGCCGTCGATGCCGTGCAGCTCCCGTCGCCGTCGTGCACCGCGCTGGCGCGGCGCCCCCGGGGTCGTCGTCGGCGGGGCGGCCTCGACCTCGACGTGCTGCCAGGCGGGCAGGAACCGGGCGAGGGCGTCGGGCTCGACCGGCTCGACCTCCTCGCGCAGCCGGGCGAGCGAGCGCCGTCGCAGCGTCCGCAGCACCTCGGCGTCGCACCACTCCTGGCCGGCGCCCTGCGGGCGGAACTCGCCCTCGACGACCCGCCCCTGCCCCGAGAGCCGGGCGAGGGTCTGCTGCACCACGGCCACGCCGAGCCCGAGCCGCCCGGCCACCTCGGCCGCGGTGAACGGGCCGTGGGTGCGCGCGTGGCGGCCGACGAGGTCGCCGAGGGGGTCGTCGACCGGCTCGGCGAAGGTGTCGGGCACGCCGGGCGGCACCGGCACGCCGAGCCCGTCGCGCAGCCGGGCGACGTCCTCGACGACGGCGTGGCGCTGCTCGCCCGACATCAGCACGGTGACGACCCGTCGGGCCGAGGCGAGCCCGTCGAGCCACCCGGCGACCTCGTCGGGCTCGGTGCAGCGCGCCCGCACCTCCTCGAGCGTGAGCGGACCGAGCAGGCGCAGCAGGTCGCTGATGCCCTCGGCGTCCTTGGCGCGACGGTGCTCGGCCAGCCGCTGCAGCTCGGCCTCGGTCTCGGTGAGCACCTCCGGGTCGAGCAGCTCGCGCAGCTCGGCGCGGCCCAGCAGCTCGGCGAGCAGGCCCTGGTCGAGGGAGAGGGCCGCGGCCCGCCGCTCGGCCAGCGGCGAGTCGCCCTCGTACATGAAGGCAGCGACGTAGCCGAAGAGCAGCGACTGCGCCATCGGCGAGGGGCGCTGGGTCTGCACGTCGACCAGCCGCAGCCGGCGGTCGGCGACGCGCTTCTGCAGCGCGACGAGGGCCGGCACGTCGTAGACGTCCTGGAGCACCTCGCGCACCGTCTCGAGCACGATCGGGAACGACGGGTAGCGCGAGGCCACCTCGAGCAGCTGGGCGGCGCGCTGGCGCTGCTGCCACAGCGGCGCCCGGCGGCCGGGGTCGCGACGGGGGAGCAGCAGGGCGCGGGCCGCGCACTCGCGGAACCGGGAGGCGAACAGCGCGGAGCCGCCGACCTCGGTGGTGACGATCTCCTCGACCTCGTCGGGCTCGAAGGCCACCAGCTCGGCGCCGGGCGGGTCCTGGTCGGTCTCGGGGATGCGCAGCACGATGCCGTCGTCGGTGGCCATGGCCTGGGCGTCGAGGCCGTAGCGCTCGCGCAGGCGCGCCCCGATCGCCAGCGCCCACGGGGCGTGCACCGGGGTGCCGTACGGCGAGTGCACCACCAGCCGCCAGTCGCCCAGCTCGTCGCGGAAGCGCTCCACGAGCAGCTGGCGGTCGTGGGGCACCGTGCCGGCGACCTCCTGCTGCTCGACCAGCAGCGCCACGAGGTTGTCGGCGGCCCACTCGTCGAGGCCGGAGTCGCGGCAGCGGGCCTTGGCGTCGTCGGGCGCGAGCGCCGCCAGCTCGCGGGTGAAGCCGCCGATCGCCTCGCCGAGCTCGGCGGGCCGGCCCAGGGTGTCGCCGGTCCAGAAGGGGAGCCGGCCGGGCTGGCCGGGCGCCGGGACGACGAGCACCCGGTCGTGGGTGATGTCCTCGATGCGCCAGCTCGTGGTGCCGAGGGTGAAGACGTCGCCGACGCGTGACTCGTAGACCATCTCCTCGTCGAGCTCCCCCACCCGGGTCTGCTTCTCGCCGACCAGGAAGACGCCGAAGAGCCCGCGGTCGGGGATGGTGCCGCCGCTCGTGACGGCCAGCCGCTGCGCACCGGGACGCGCGGTGAGCTCGCCCGAGACGCGGTCCCAGACCACGCGCGGGCGCAGCTCGGCGAACTCGTCGCTGGGGTAGCGCCCGGCGAGCAGGTCGAGCACCGCGTCGAAGGCGCTGCGCGGGAGCGTCGTGTACGCCGCGCACCGACGCACCAGGTCGTAGAGGTCGTCGACCTTCCAGGCGTCCATCGACGTCGCCGCGACGACCTGCTGCGCCAGCACGTCGAGCGGGTTGGTCGGCACCCTGAGTGCCTCGATGCCCCCGGTGCGCATGCGCTCGACCGACACGGCCGCTGGGATGAGGTCGCCGCGGTGCTTGGGGAACATCACCCCGCGCGAGACCTCGCCGACCTGGTGGCCGGCGCGGCCGACGCGCTGCAGCGCGCTCGCCACCGACGGCGGCGACTCGACCTGCACCACGAGGTCGACGGCGCCCATGTCGATGCCGAGCTCGAGGCTGCTGGTGGCGACCACGCAGGGCAGCCGGCCGCGCTTGAGGTCGTCCTCGATGACGGCGCGCTGCTCCTTGGAGACCGACCCGTGGTGGGCGCGCGCGACGAGCGGGGCGCCCTCGGGCGCGGCGTCGGCCTGGCCCGACTGTGCCATCACCTGCGACGGCGTGCGTGCGCCCGAGGTCTCGAACGCGATGCCAGCCCGTTCCCAGGCCAGCTCGTTGAGCCGGGCGGTGAACCGCTCGGCCAGGCGGCGGGAGTTGCAGAACACGATGGTCGAGGTGTGCTGCTCGACGAGGTCGAGCACCCGGGACTCGACGTGCGGCCACAACGACCCGCCGCGGGGGCCGTCGTCACCCTCCTCGCCCAGCTGCGTGATGTCCTCCACGGGCACCACCACCTTCAGGTCCCACTCCTTCTGGGACGGCGGGGCCACGACCTCGACCGGCGCCCGGCCGCCGAGGTAGCGCGCGACCTCGTCGACCGGCCGCACCGTCGCGCTCAGACCGACCCGCTGCGCCGGCTTCTCGAGGAGCTCGTCGAGCCGCTCGAGGGTCAGCGCGAGGTGGGCGCCGCGCTTGGTGCCGGCCACGGCGTGCACCTCGTCGACGATCACGGTCTCGACGCCGCGCAGTGACTCGCGCGCCTGCGAGGTGACCATGAGGAAGAGCGACTCGGGGGTCGTGATGAGCACGTCGGGCGGGGTCGTCACGAGCTTGCGACGCTCCTGCGCGGGCGTGTCGCCGGAGCGCACGCCCACCCGGATCTCGGGCACGTCCTCCCCGAGCCGCTCGGCCGTCTGGCGGATGCCGACCAGCGGGGCCCGCAGGTTGCGCTCGACGTCGACGGCGAGCGCCTTGAGGGGCGAGACGTAGAGCACCCGGCAGCGCTCCTGCTTGGCCGGCACCGGCTCGCTGGCGAGCCGGTCGATGCTCCACAGGAACGCCGACAACGTCTTGCCCGAGCCGGTCGGGGCGACGACCAGGGCGTGGCGACCCTGCGAGATCGCCTCCCAGGCGCCCTCCTGCGCCGGGGTCGGCCCGGCGAAGGCAGCCCGGAACCACTCGCGCGTGGGGGCGCTGAAGCGGTCGAGGGCGGTCACGGTCCACATCCTTCCCCAGGGGTCCGACACCCTGTGCCCGCGGCGGTCGTCACGTCACCTGGTGCCTCAGGTCCCGGGTGCGGGTCGTCGGTGGGGAGCCGTACCGTCGCTCCTCGTGGACCCCGCACCCGAGCCGATGATCCTCGCCCGTGGGCTGCGCAAGTCGTTCGCGACCCGGGAGGGCGCCTTCGAGGCGGTGCGTGGCATCGACGTCGAGGTGCGCCGGGGCGAGGCGTTCGGCTTCCTCGGGCCCAACGGGGCGGGCAAGTCGAGCACGATGCGGATGGTGGCCGCGGTGTCCCCACCGACCGCCGGAGAGCTGCGCATCCTCGGCCGCGACCCGGCGGCCGACGGCCCCGAGATCCGCTCCCGCATCGGCGTCTGCCCGCAGGACGACACCCTCGACCTCGAGCTCAACGTCTTCGACAACCTCTACATCTACGGCCGCTACTTCGCGATCCCGCGGGCCGAGCTGCGCGAGCGGTGCGAGGAGCTGCTGGGGTTCGTGCAGCTCACCGACAAGCGCCGGGCGAAGGTCGACGACCTCTCCGGCGGCATGAAGCGGCGGCTGACCATCGCCCGGTCGCTGGTCAACCGGCCCGAGCTGCTCCTGCTCGACGAGCCGACGACCGGCCTCGACCCGCAGGCCCGCCACGTGCTGTGGGACCAGCTGTTCCGCCTCAAGCAGGCCGGCGTGACCCTCGTGCTGACCACGCACTACATGGACGAGGCCGAGCAGCTGTGCGACCGGCTCGTGGTGATGGACGGCGGGCTGGTCGTCGCCGAGGGCTCGCCGCTCGAGCTGATCCGCACCCACGCCACCCGCGAGGTCGCCGAGCTGCGGTTCGGCACCGACGAGCACGAGGCGCTCGCCGACAAGGTCGCCGACCTCGCCGAGCGGGTGGAGGTGCTGCCAGACCGGCTGCTGCTCTACACCCACGACGGCGAGGGCACCCTGGCCGCGGTGCAGTCCCGCGGCCTGCGGCCCGTGGCCTCGCTGGTGCGCCGCTCGTCGCTGGAGGACGTCTTCCTGCGCCTCACCGGACGCACGCTGGTCGACTGATGGCAGCCACCCTCGCCCCGCGCCTGACCGACTACTGGTGGACCTTCTACAAGCGCACCTGGAAGGGCAGCATCGTCTCGTCCTTCGTGACGCCGCTGCTCTACGTCGTCGCCCTCGGGGTGCTGCTCGGCGGGTTCGTCCAGGCCGACGCGCCACGGCTCGAGGGTGCGTCGTCGTACGTCGCCTTCGTCGCCCCCGGCATGCTCGCGGCGGCCTCGATGCAGCTGGTGTTCTCCGAGCTGTCCTACAACGTCTACGGCGCCATCAAGTGGCACAAGACCTACTACGCGATGACGGCCACGCCGCTCGGCGTCGCCGACGTCGTGCAGGCGCAGGTCGTCTACGTGCTCGCCCGGGTGACGCTCTCGGCCGCGGTGTTCGTGGTCGTGCTCGCCCCGTTCGGGGTCTTCGACTCCGTCGCCGGGGCGCTGCTCGCCCTCGTGGCCCAGCCGCTCGTGGCGCTGGCCTTCGCCACGCCGGTCTTCGCGTTCTCGGTGTCGGTGACCAGCGACTCGGCGTTCGCGCTGCTCTTCCGGCTCGCGATGCTGCCGCTCTTCCTGTTCTCCGGCGCGTTCTTCCCGATCGCCAACCTCGGCCCGGTGCTCGAGCCGCTCGCGCGCGTCAGCCCGCTGTGGCACGGCGTCGACCTCACGCGCATGCTCACGCTCGGCACCCTCGAGACGGGCCCGGCCCTCGTCCACGTCGCCTACCTGCTGGTGCTCGGCGGGCTCGGCTACCTGCTGACCGTGCGCCGGCTGACCCGGAGGCTGGTCCGGTGAGCGTGCTGACCCACCTCGCGCTGACCGAGGAGCAGCGCCGACAGCGGCGCCGCGGCCCGGTCGCGTCCGCCGGCGTCGTCGTGCACCGCAACTACCTGACCTACCGCCGGGTGTGGTGGGTGTTCCTGTCCGGGTTCCTCGAGCCGGTGCTCTACCTGTTCTCCATCGGCATCGGTGTCGGCCAGCTCGTCGTCGGCTTCGAGGTCGACGGGCGGCAGGTCTCCTACGCCGCGTTCGTCGCGCCCGGCATGCTCGCGTTCGCCGCCATGAACGGCACCCTGCTCGACGCCACGATGAACTTCTTCTTCAAGCTGAAGTACTCCAAGACCTTCGAGCAGATGCTCGCCACGCCGCTGACCACGCGTGACGTCGCGGTCGGCGAGCTGGCGTGGTCGCTGGCCCGCGGCGGCGTCTACTCGCTGGCGTTCCTGCTGCTCATGGTCGCGCTCGACCTCGTCGAGACGTGGTGGGCGCTGCTCGTGGTGCCGGCGGCGCTGCTGATCGGGGTCGCCTTCGGCGCGGTCGGGATGGCGCTGACGACGTGGATGCGCTCGTTCCAGGACTTCGAGTGGGTCACCGTCGCGACGCTGCCGATGTTCTTGTTCTCCGCCACCTTCTACCCGGTGACCGCCTACCCGACCTGGCTGCAGTGGGTCGCCGAGGCCACGCCGCTCTACCGCGGGGTGGTCCTGGTCCGCGAGCTGACGCTCGGCACGGTGGGGGCCGGCGCACTGGTCTCGGTCGCCTACCTGCTCCTCATGGGCGTCGTCGGCATGCTCGTCGTCCGGCGCCGGCTCGACCGGCTGCTGCTGCGATGACGGTCCGGTGAGGGTCAGGTGACGGTCCGGTGAGGATCCCGGGGCGCCTCGCGCACTGGGGCGCCACCGCGGGCGAGCGGCGTACGACGCACGCGGCCGACCGGCACGTGCCA
This sequence comes from Nocardioides marmoraquaticus, assembly GCF_054777915.1. Classification (NCBI taxonomy): domain Bacteria; kingdom Bacillati; phylum Actinomycetota; class Actinomycetes; order Propionibacteriales; family Nocardioidaceae; genus Nocardioides; species Nocardioides marmoraquaticus. The sequence goes on from NZ_BAAHAA010000007.1 coordinate 12,805, forward strand.
CCCGGGGGCGAGCACCTGGTGCGCGCGGTCGACGTCGACGCGGCGCCCGAGACGGTGCACCGGTGGCTGTGCCAGCTGTCGGTCGCGCCGTACTCCTACGACCTCGTCGACAACCTCGGCCGCCGCAGCCCCCGCACCCTCACTCCCGGCGCCGAGCGGCTCGAGGTCGGCCAGCACGTGCTCATCGGGCCGCTGGCCGAGGTGGTGCCGGGCCGCGGCTTCGTCACCGTCGCCGGGCCGCTCGGTCGGCGCCTCCTCGGCGACATCGCCATGGGCTACGAGGTCGTGCCGGGGGAGCGCGCCCGCTCACGCATCCTCGTCTGCCTCGCCCTCGGACCCCGCCGCCGGCACAGCCTCGGCGTCTGGCGCACCCTGCTCGCCGCCGGCGACCTCGTGATGATCCGCAAGCAGCTGCACACGCTGCGCGCCCTCGCCGAGGGCCGCTGACGCACCGCCAGACGGTGCCAGCGCAACAACCCGCCCGCGTCGCTGGCAGAGTGCAGCCCCATGAGCACCACGCCCCCGGGGGGCCACGCTGATCGTGCGCCCGAGGTCGCCGTCATCGGCGGCAGCGGCTTCTACGAGTTCCTCGACGACCCGGTGACCGTGGAGGTCGAGACGCCGTACGGCGCTCCCTCCGCGCCCGTCGCGATCGGCACGGTCGGTGGCCGGTCGGTGGCCTTCCTGCCGCGGCACGGCAAGGGCCACCAGTTCCCGCCGACGCAGATCCCCTACCGCGCCAACCTCTGGGCGCTGCGCAGCCTCGGTGTCACCCGCGTGCTCGCGCCGTGCGCCGTCGGCGGGCTGCAGCCCGAGACCCGGCCGAGCACGCTCGTCGTGCCCGACCAGCTGGTCGACCGGACCACCCGGCGGGTGCAGACCTACGTCGAGACCGGCGCTGCCCACGCGCCCTTCGCCGACCCCTACTGCCCCGACCTGCGCCGCTCCTTGGTCGCGGCGGCGGGCGAGGGCGTGGTCGACGGCGGCGCCATGGTGGTCATCGAGGGCCCGCGGTTCTCGACCCGCGCCGAGTCGCAGAGCTACGCCGCCGCCGGCTGGACGGTCGTCAACATGACCGGCCACCCCGAGGCCGTGCTCGCGCGCGAGCTGGGCGTCTGCTACGCCACCGTCGCGCTGGTGACCGACGTCGACGCCGGCGTCAGCGCCGAGGAGTCGGTCGACCAGGCCGCGGTCTTCGCGCTCTTCGCCGAGCACGTCGAGCGCCTCAAGACGATGCTCGGCCGGGTCGTCGGCGACGTCGCGACCGGCGAGCAGACCTGCGGCTGCGGAGCGTGGCTCGACGACGTCGCCAGCACCCCCTGGATCCCGGCATGAGGATCCTGCTGACCGGCGCCGTCGGCTTCATCGGCGCCCGCATCGCCGAGCAGCTGCGCGAGCGCGGCGACGAGGTGGTCGGGGTCGACCTCGTCATCCCGCAGGCCCACGGCGAGACGACCGTGGTGCCCGACGACGTGCACCGCCTCGACGTGCGCGACGCCGACACCGACCCCCGCTGGCCCGAGCTGCTCGACGGCGTCGACGTGGTCTGCCACCAGGCCGCCATGGTCGGGGCCGGGGTGACGCCCGCCGACCTGCCGCTCTACGCCGGCCACAACGACCTCGGCACGGCGGCGCTGCTGGCCGCGATGACCGCGCGCGGGGTCGACGCCCTGGTGGTCGCGAGCTCCATGGTCGTCTACGGCGAGGGCCGCTACGCGTGCGAGGAGCACGGTCGGCAGCCTGCCGGCGTGCGCACCCGCGCCGCGCTCGACGGCGGCGACTTCGACAACCACTGCCGCGAGTGCGACCGTCCGCTCGGGTGGGAGGTCGTCCCGGAGGACGCACCGCTGGAGCCGCGCAGCAGCTACGCCGCCAGCAAGCTCGCCCAGGAGCACTACACCTCCGCGTGGGTGCGGCAGGCGCAGGCGCGTGCGGTCGGGCTGCGCTACCACAACGTCTACGGCCCGCGGATGCCGCGCGACACCCCGTACTCCGGCGTCGCGGCGATCTTCCGCAGCTCGCTCGAGCACGGCGAGGCGCCGAAGGTGTTCGAGGACGGCGGCCAGATGCGCGACTTCGTGCACGTCGACGACGTCGCGCGTGCCAACCTCGCGAGCATCGATGCGGTGGCGGGGCAGGAGCCCGAGTCGTGGGCGGCGTACAACGTCTGCTCGGGCCACCCGGTGCCCATCCTCGAGGTCGCCCGCATCCTCGCGCGAGCAGCCGACGGGCCCGAGCCCGAGGTGACGGGCCAGTACCGTCCTGGCGACGTGCGGCACGTGGTCGCGAGCCCGGCTCTCGCCACGACCGAGCTCGGCTTCCGGGCGCAGGTGACACCCGAGCAGGGCATCCGCGAGTTCGCCTCCGCGCCGCTGCGCTGACGCCCGCCGGCCGCACGGTCCGGGGCCGCGACGCGCCCGACGACGTGAACGCCCGCAATCCGACCGATGTCCTGGGACCGAACCCCTACGGTGGAGGCCATGCCCGAGACCGACCCCGCCGCCGCCACCGACGTGGTGTGCGACGTCGTCATCCCGTGCCGTGACGAGGCGCCCGCCCTGCCGGCCCTGCTGGCGAGGTTCCCGACCGGCTTCCGCCCGCTCGTGGTCGACAACGGCTCGCGCGACGGCACCGCCGACGTGGCCCGTGACCTGGGCGCACGCGTCGTCGAGGAGTCCCGGCCGGGGTACGGCGCGGCCGTCCACGCCGGGCTTGAGGCTTCAACCGCTGGGTACGTCGCCGTCATGGACGGCGACGGCTCGATGGACCCTGCCCAGCTGGTCCCGCTGCTCGCCGACGTCCACGAGGGTCGCGCCGACATGGCCGTCGGTCGCCGTCGACCCGTGCGCAGCGGCATCTGGCCGTGGCACGCGCGCGCGGGCAACGCCGCGGTGCTGTGGTGGCTGCGACGCCGCATCGGCATGTCGCTGCACGACATCGCCCCGATGCGCGTGAGCCGCCGCGAGGACACCTTGGCGCTGGGGGTGCAGGACCGTCGGTTCGGCTACCCGGTCGAGCTGCTGCAGCGCGCCACCGAGGCCGGCTGGCGCTTCAGCGAGCGCGACATCGACTACCACCCGCGCGCCGAGGGCACGAGGTCGAAGGTCAGCGGCTCGGTGGTCGGCACCGTCCGCGCGGCCCGCGACTTCGCCAGGGTCCTCACGTGAGCGCGGGGTTGCTGCCACCGGTCGTCCTGGTCGTCGCGAAGGCGCCCGTGCCCGGGCGCGTGAAGACCCGCCTGGGGGCGACGGTCGGCATGGACGCCGCCGCCGACCTCGCCGCGGCCGCGCTCCTCGACACGCTGGCCGCGTGCCGGGCGGCGTACGACCTCGAGCACTGCCACCTCGCGCTCGCCGGCGACCTCTCCGAGGCGCGGCGCGGCCACGACCTGCTGGCGGCCACCGAGGGCTGGACGATGCACGAGCAGCGCGGCGACGGGCTCGCCGAGCGCCTGGCCCATGCCCACCGTGACGTCGCCGCCGCGACCGGTGGCGCGCCCGTCGTGCAGGTCGGTATGGACACCCCGCACCTGTCGCCCCTCGTGCTGCGCGAGGCCGGCGACGCCGTCACCACGACCACCGACGCCGTGCTCGGTCTCGCCGACGACGGCGGTTGGTGGCTGCTGGGCGTCGGCTCCACCGACCTGCTCGCCCACCTCGCCGAGGTGCCGATGTCGGTCGGCACCACCGGTGTCGAGACCCGCGCCGCGCTCGAGCGCGCCGGTGCCGACGTACGGCTCGTCGACCCGCTCGCCGACGTCGACGAGGAGGACGACGCCCGTGCCGTGGCGCAGGCGGCACCCGGGTCTGCCTTCGCGGCGGCCTGGCGCGCGCTCGCGGCAGACGGGCGGCGGCAGGAGGCGATGGCCCCGTGAGCACTGCTGAGTACCTCCCCGAGGACGACCCGGTGCTCGTCTCGGTCTCCTTCAGCCAGGTCTTCGCCGACGCGTTGCGGGGCATCCCGTGCTCGGTCGAGGGCATCGACGACGGCGAGGAGGAGCTGCCGGTCCACACCTGGACCCAGCCGGTGACCGCGTCCGACCGGGCCGTGCTGGCGCACTGCCTCGGCGCGACCATCGACGTGGGCTGCGGCCCCGGGCGGATGAGCGCGCACCTGCACCAGAACGGACAGGCGGTGCTCGGCGTCGACATCGTGCACGAGGCGGTCGCCCAGACCCGTGACCGCGGTGTCCCGGCCGTCCGTCGCAACGTCTTCGACCCGCTGCCCGGCGAGGGCCGCTGGGACACCGCGCTGCTCGCCGACGGCAACATCGGCATCGGGGGCGCCCCGGCCGACCTGCTGCGCCGCTGTGCCCAGCTGGTCGACCCCTCCGGACGCATCGTCGTCGACCTCGCCGCTCCGGGCACCGGCCTCACGGTCCACTCGGCGCTGCTGGTGAGCGGCGGTCGCCGTACCAAGGCCTTCCCGTGGGCCCGCGTCGGCGCCGACGCGATCGAGGACCTCGCCGCGTCCGTCGGCCTCGAGGTGCGCGAGGTCGTCGAGCACGAGGGCCGCTGGTTCGCCGTGCTCGTGCACCGCGCCGACTAGGCCGGGCACGGCCATGGTGCGTGCGGTGGTGCCCCGCGAGGAGTCCTTCACCTCGCCGCTGCGTCACGAGCGGCTCACGGCGCGCCTGGGCACCTGGCTCGGCGCCTGCTTCGCGATCTGCTTCCTCACCGGTCTCTACAGCCACTGGTACTACCTGCCCGATGCCTCCCTCGTGCCGCCCACGCGCCCGGTGTGGGGCTACCGGCTGACCCAGGGGCTGCACGTCCTGACCGGCATCGCCGCGATCCCGCTGCTGCTCGCCAAGCTGTGGTCGGTCTACCCGAAGCTGTTCGCCCGGGTGCCCTGGCGCGACGTACGGGCCCTCGCGCTGCACTCCGTCGAGCGGGCCTCGATCCTCGTGCTGGTCGCCGCGTCCTGCTTCCAGCTCGTGGTGGGCCTGGCCAACTCCGCGCAGTGGTACCCCTGGTCGTTCTCCTTCCGGGCCGCCCACTACGCGGGAGCCTGGATCGCGATCGGTGCCCTGGTCGTGCACGTGGCGGTCAAGCTGCCCGTGATCCGCCGCGCGTACGCCGGCCCGGTCGACGAGCAAGCCCCGACCGAGGCCGGGACCCCTGCGCCCGGGCCGCGACGTCGCACGCTGCTGCGAGCGACGCTGCTCGCCTCCGGGGTGGCGGTGCTCCTGAACGCCGGGCAGACCGTGCCGTGGCTGCGCCGGGTCTCGGTGCTCGCGGTGCGCACCGGCGAGGGTCCGCAGGGGGTGCCGATCAACCGCAGCGCGGCCGCGGCCGGGGTCACCGAGACGGCCGTCGACCCCGGCTGGACGCTCACCGTGGTCGGCAGGCGGGGCGAGGTCGTGCTGTCGCGCGACGACCTCCGCTCGATGGAGCAGCGCACCGAGCGGCTGCCGATCGCCTGCGTCGAGGGGTGGAGCGCGTCGGGGGAGTGGACCGGGGTGCGGCTCTCGGAGGTCCTCGACCGGGCCGACGTGCCCGCCGACGCCGACCTGCGGGTGGTCTCGCTGCAGACCCGCGGCTCCTTCGGCACCACGGTGCTGCCGGCCTCGTTCGCCCGCGACGACCTCACGCTGCTGGCGCTCGGCCTGGCCGGCGAGGAGCTCGACCTCGACCACGGCTACCCCTGCCGGCTCATCGCCCCCAACCGCCCGGGCGTGATGCAGACCAAGTGGCTGACCCGGATCGAGGCCGTCTGATGGCGCACGTCGACGACACCGCGGTCGCCGCGGACCGCGGGTCCGTGGTGGTGCGGGCGCTGCTGCTGCTCGCCGGCCTGGCGGCGTCGGCGTACGGCGTGGTGCTGCTGCTGCGCCAGGACGTCGCCGACCTGCTCGACTCGCTGCTGTGGATGGTCGGGGCGGCGGTCGCCCACGACGCCGTCGTCGCCCCGGTGACGATCGTCGTGACCCTGGTGCTGCTGCGGGTGGTGCCGGCGACGTGGCGCACGGCGGTGACGGTCGGGCTGCTGGTGCTCGTGACGGTCACCGCCACGGCGGTGCCGGTGCTGGGCCGCTTCGGGGCGCGGTCGGACAACCCGACGCTGCTCGACCGCGACTACACCTCGGGCTGGCTCGTGCTCGCGGCGCTCTGCCTGGCGGTGGTGGTCGTCGTGCGCGTGGTGGGCGGGCGCGGCCGTCGCCCGCGGGGCTCAGAGGAAGGTGTGGGCGAGGAGCCCGGCTGAGCCGAGCAGCGTGCCGCAGGCAGCGAGCCAGATGGGGCTGCGACGGTTGTCGTCGCGGTCGGGCGAGCGGGGCACCAGCGAGATGATCATGGCGCCGATGGTCATCACGCCCACCGCGGAGCCGACCACCGTCGGCACGCTCGGCAGCGTGCTGTCGTTCTCGCTCGCGCCGGCGACGACGTAGCACAGCGAGCACGTCACCGCGCCGGTGATGATCGCGGGGAACGGCAGCGGACCGCCGCGCAGCTGCAGCACCGCGGCCACCGCCAGCGCGATCGCCCCCACCACCACGACCACGGTGCCGATCGTCCCCATGTCCACCTCTCCTGCCGGTCGGCCTGTGGCGTCCGGCCGGACCCGTGGCCCGTCGGCCCCGAAGGCCGTCGGGCACAATCGCCGGGGTGAGACCGGTGCGCGCGACCCCCACTGTCCCATCCCGGGCCAGCGCCCCGGCACGCGCCCGCGGGCCGGTGGTGAGGCGCGCGTGAGGCACACGGAGCTCTGGGCCCGCATGGAGGCGGCGCTGGGCGTCGGCTACGCCCCGGTCTGGGCCGACCAGCACGTGATCGGGGCGCTCGGCGAGCGCACCGTGCGGCAGGCGCTCGACTCCGGTGTCGCCCCCAAGCAGGTCTGGCGCGCGGTCTGGGCCGAGCTCGAGCTGCCCGCCACCGAGCGCTGAGGCCCGCCACCGTCGCGTGGGCGTGTCGGATGCCCGTCGAACACACGTTCGTACTACCGTCGGTGTCCACAGGCAGGTCCGGACCCCCGGTTCTCCACAGGCGCCCGACGAGGCCGCCAGGTTGTCGGAGGTCGGTCCTAGCGTCGGACCCGACCCCGCACCACCGCTAGCGCAAAGGACGTCCCCATGGCTGCATCCTCCGCCACCAGCCCGGCCAGCAACCGCGACAAGGCCCTCGACGCGGCCCTGGCCAACATCGAGAAGCAGTACGGCAAGGGCTCGGTGATGCGTCTGGGCGACGAGACCCGGGCGCCGCTCGAGGTCATCCCGACCGGGGCGATCTCGCTCGACATCGCCCTGGGCCTCGGCGGCCTCCCGCGCGGTCGCGTGGTCGAGGTCTACGGTCCGGAGTCCTCCGGCAAGACGACGGTCGCCCTGCACGCGGTGGCCAACGCCCAGGCCGCCGGCGGCATCGTCGCCTTCATCGACGCCGAGCACGCGCTCGACCCCGAGTACGCCAAGAACCTCGGCGTCGACACCGACGCGCTGCTGGTCTCCCAGCCCGACTCCGGTGAGCAGGCGCTCGAGATCGCCGACATGCTGATCCGCTCCGGCGCGCTCGACCTCATCGTCATCGACTCCGTCGCGGCGCTGGTGCCCCGGGCCGAGATCGAGGGCGAGATGGGCGACAGCCACGTCGGTCTGCAGGCCCGCCTGATGAGCCAGGCGCTGCGCAAGATGACCGGTGCGCTCAACAACTCCAAGACGACCGCCATCTTCATCAACCAGCTGCGCGAGAAGATCGGCGTCATGTTCGGCTCGCCCGAGACCACCACGGGTGGTCGGGCGCTGAAGTTCTACTCCTCGGTGCGCCTCGACGTGCGCCGCATCGAGACCCTCAAGGACGGCACCGACATGGTCGGCAACCGCACGCGGGTCAAGGTCGTCAAGAACAAGGTCGCCCCGCCCTTCAAGCAGGCCGAGTTCGACATCATGTACGGCCGCGGCATCAGCCGCGAGGGCGGCCTGATCGACGTCGGCGTCGAGGCAGGACTGATCCGCAAGGCCGGTGCCTGGTACACCTACGAGGGCGACCAGCTCGGCCAGGGCAAGGAGAACGCCCGCTCCTTCCTGCGCGACAACCCCGACCTCGCCAACGAGATCGAGAAGAAGATCCTCGAGAAGCTCGGCATCGGCCCGGCCGTCGACGCCCCCGCCGACGGCTTCACCGCCGACGCCCCCGGCATCGACCCCGACGGCATCGACTTCTGAGCCACGGCGCCGGGGGTCGGGAGGTCGAGGTGCGAGCCGGCCAGGACCGACGAAGGTCACGGCCCCGGGACCGAGGCACGAGGTCCCGCGGGGGCCGGGAGGTTGAGGTGCGAGCCGGCCAGGCCCGACGAAGGAGGGACTGACCGGTGAAGCCTCGAAACCCCGCAGGACGAAAGGCGACCTGAGGCGTGCGACGAGCCGACAACCCACCGCCAGACGCCGACCTCGGCCCTGACGCCGACCCGGAGTCCGTGGCGCGCAAGATCCTGCTCGACCAGCTGACGGGCCGCGCCCGCACCCGGGCCGAGCTGGCCACCAAGCTGACGAGCAAGGGCGTGCCCGACAACGTCGCGCAGCCCCTGCTCGACCGCTTCACCGAGGTGGGGCTGGTCGACGACGAGGCGTTCGCGCGCACCTGGGTCGAGCAGCGTCAGCAGGGCAAGGGACTGGCCGGCCGCGCCCTGGCGCAGGAGCTGCGCCGCAAGGGGGTGGCCGACGAGACGGTCCGCGAGGTGCTCGACGAGGTGCCGGCCGACGCCGAGGAGGAGGCGGCCCGCCGTCTGGTCCGCTCGCGGCTGCGCTCGGTGCAGGGCCTCGGCGCCGACAAGGCCACCCGGCGCCTGGTGGGGGCCCTGGCCCGCAAGGGCCACGGGCCCGGCACCGCCTACCGCGTGGTGCGCGAGGAGCTCGCCGCGGCGGGCCAGGACGCCGTCGACGCGGAGGGCGCACCGGACGCGTGGTGAGGCAGGACCCGAGCGGTCAGGCCAGGCCCTCGGCCTGCAGGCTCGCCACGAGCTCGGCGGCCTCCGCCTCGTTCCCACTGGCCAGGGCGGCACGCGCCCAGCCGCGGTAGAGCGTGCGGTAGGCCTCCCCGCTGTGCACCACCTCGACCATGTCTCACTGGCCCCCGCCGGCATGGTGCAGCGTGCTCGTCGCTCGCGCGCGGTGCTCCGAGCCGTCTCCGGGGTCACGGGCCACGTGGCTCATCTCCTGCACCACCAGCTGGTGCCGGTGGTCGAGGGTGGTCCACTCCGGGTCGATGCGTGCGATGAGCGAGCCGGGCAGTCGACCCGTGTCGCGCTGCATCTGCGCCAGGACCTCGGCGCGCCCCGTGCGCTCGGGCATCCCGGTGCGCCGGTAGACGACGTCGGGGGTGAGGAGGTCGACGTACGGCTGCCAGTCGCCGCTGGTCATCGCCTTGTCGACGGCATCAAGGTAGTGCCGGTGCGCCACCTCGAGATCGTCCACCCGGCCACTCAACCACGCTGAGCGCCCGCCGGCCCATGGTTCGGCGGGCCGGGCTGGGTAAGGCGGGCGTGGAGGTGGTCGGCGGTGACGGTGCGGGTCGGGATCTCGGGGTGGAGCTACCCGGGCTGGCGCGGCGACTTCTACCCTGCCGGCCTCGCGCACCGCCACGAGCTGGCGCACGCGGCGTCCGTGCTCGACAGCGTCGAGGTGAACGGCTCGTTCTACTCGTTGCAGCGGTCGAGCAGCTGGGCGCGGTGGCGCGACGAGACGCCGGAGGGCTTCCGCTTCGCGGTCAAGGGCAGCCGCTACGTCACCCACCTCAAGCGGCTGCGCGACGTGCGGCAGGGCCTGGCCAACTTCTTCGCCTCCGGCCTGCTGGGGCTCGGCCCGAGGCTCGGGCCGCTGCTGTGGCAGACGCCCGCCGTGCTGGCGTACGACGCAGGCCTGGTCGCGGCATTCGTGTCCCTCCTCCCGCGCACGGTGGGGGAGGCCGTCGACCTGGCGCTGGAGCACGACGACAAGGTGCGTGGGGACAAGCGCTGGTCGGCCCTCGACCGCCCGGATGACGTGCCCGACCGGGGGCGGGTCCTCGTCCACGCCTGGGAGCCGCGTCACGAGAGCTTCGGGAGCCCCGAGGCGGTGGGCCAGCTGGCCGAGGCGGGCGTGTGCCTCGTGGTGGCCGACACCGCCGGCGTCTTCCCCCGGTTCGACGCGGCGGTCGGGCCGGCGGTCTACGTGCGGCTGCACGGCGAGGACGCGATCTACGCGGGCGGCTACTCCGATGCCGGGCTCGACCGCTGGGCCGAGCGGATCCGTGCGTGGACGGCCGACGGGCGCGACGCCTGGTGCTACTTCGACAACGACGGTGGTGGCCACGCACCGTGGGACGCCCTACGTCTGCGCCAGCGGTTCGTTACCGACCAGTAGCATGCCGCCCATGAGCCGTGTCCTCGACCTGCACCGCACCGCCACCTCGCTGCCCGTCGTGGGCCCGTTGGTCGGCGAGCGCCTGTTCTCGTTCGCCTTCAGCCAGGTGGCGCCGTACTTCTGGTCGATCCGGCCGCGCTTCACCGTGATCGAGCCCAACCACGCCGAGGTGGTCATCCCCAAGCGTCGCGGTGTGCAGAACCACATCGGCACGGTGCACGCCATCGCGCTGTGCAACGGCCTCGAGGCCGCCATGGGCGTGCTCGCCGAGGCCAGCATCCCGCAGGACAAGCGCTGGATCCCCAAGGGGATGGAGGTCGCCTACACCGCCAAGGCGACCAGCGACATCACCTGCCACGCCGACACCGACCCGGGGCAGTGGAGCGGCTCCGACCCCGACGTCCCGGTGCGGGTCAAGGGCGTGCGCGAGGACGGCACGGTCGTCATCGAGGGCGTCATCCGGCTGTGGGTGACGCCGAAGAAGAGGGCCTGACGGCCCCGGACGTCAGCCCGCCTTGGCCAGGCCGGTCTCGGCGTCGGTGCCGGCGAACGGGGTGGCGGCTGACCGACGCTCGCCGGTGAAGCGTCGCTGGAGCCAGGTGGCGACGACGCTCAGCAGGCCGCACATGACGACGTACAGCAGCGCGGTCACGAACAGGGTGGGCAGCTGGTTGCCGAACTGCTGGTAGATCTGCGTCATCAGCCGCACCAGGCCCGGCGCGGCGACGGCGTAGCCGAGGCTGGTGTCCTTGAGCGCCACCACGCACTGGCTGATGATCGCCGGCAGCATGATGCGCACTGCCTGGGGCAGCAGGATGATGTTGGTGACCTGCGAGCGACGCAGCCCGATGGCCAGCCCCGCCTCCGACTGGCCCGGCGGCACGGCCAGGATGCCCGCGCGGAAGACCTCGGCCAGCACCGAGCCGTTGTAGAGCATCAGGGCGAGCACGACGCTCCAGTAGGCGCCCGTGTCGCCCCGGCTGATGCCGAAGGTGAAGAACAGCAGGATCATCAGCAGCAGCACCGGCACCGCGCGGAAGAACTCCACGACCGCGGTGGCGGGCAGCCGCACCAGCGGGCTCTCGGCCAGCTTGGCGATGCCGAAGACGAGGCCGAAGACGACCGAGAGCACGACGGCCGACGCCGCCATCTGCAGCACCACGAGGATGCCGTCGACGAGGATCGCCTCGACGAAGCGGGGGGTGATGAACACCTCCCACATGTCGTAGGCGAACTGGCCCTCCTGCGCGAGGCGGAGGGCCACCAGGGCCACGACGGCGACCACGACGATCGAGGTCACGACCGTGTAGAGCCGGTGACGCCGCACGGTGCGCGGGCCGGGGGCGTCGAAGAGCACCGAGGCTGACATCAGGCGACCCTCCAGCGGCGCTCGAGCCGGTTGGCGACGAAGGACAGGGCAAAGACGAGGACGACGAAGATCAGCGCGAAGGCGATGAAGATGCCGTAGCGCTGCGTCGGGTCGTTGTTGGTGAAGCCGCGCATCCGGGCGAACGCCTCGACCACGCCGATGGCGCCGCACACGGTGGTGTTCTTGAGCAGCGCGATCTGCACGCTGGCCATCGGGGGCACCGACGCGCGGATCGCCTGCGGCAGGATCACCTGCCGCATGACGCCGCCGAAGGGGAGCCCGATCGCGCGGGCGGCCTCGGCCTGGCCGAGCGGCACGGCGTTGATGCCGGAGCGCAGCGCCTCGCAGACGAAGGCGGCGGTGTAGAGGGAGAGGCCGACCACGAGCGCGGCGAAGATGTTGTTGATGCGGAAGCCCGCGACCTCGAGGTCGACGAAGGAGAAGGTCAGCCCGACCTTCGGCCCGGCGTAGCGGAAGAAGAGCAGCACCACGAGCAGCGGGGTGTTGCGGACGACGAGCACGTACGCCGTGCCGACGCTGCGCAGCACGGCGACCGGTCCCACCCGCATCGCGGCCAGGAGCGTGCCGAGCACCAGCGACAGCACGCCTGCGATGACGAAGAACAGCAGCGAGTAGCCGAAGGCTCGGGCGACCTGGTCGAGGTTGTCGAGGACGATCTGCACGGGTGGGCCTCCTTCCAGAGGTCAGTGGTGCGGTCCGGAATCCACGCGTGCCCGGGGCAGCAGCTGCCCCGGGCACGCGGACGGGGATCAGGCCTGGCAGTCCTCGAGCGCCGGGGGCTCCGGCACCTCGACGCCGTCGCCGCCGAGGGTGAACTCGTAGGCCTCGGCCCACGTGCCGTCGTCGAAGCTCTTCTGCAGCGCCTCGTTGATGAACTCGCACATCTCGGGGCTGTCCTTGGAGTAGCCGACGCCGATGTTCTCCTCGGAGAACGGCTCGCCGACGACCTTGAGCTCACCCTCGTTCTCGGCGGCGTACCCGAGCAGGATGGCGCCGTCGGTCGACACGGCCGCGATGGAGCCGTTCTTGAGGTCGTCGACGCAGGCCGAGTAGTTGTCGGCGGGGGCGGGCGTCATGCCCTCCTCCTCGATGCGCTCGAGCGAGGTGGAGCCGGACGCGGCGCACACCTCCTCGCCCTGGAGGTCGTCGACGCTCTCGACGTCGCTGTCCTCGGGCACGAGCAGCTGCTGGCCGGTGACCAGGTAGGGGCCGGTCTGGCCGACGATCTGGCGGCGCTCGTCGGTGATGGAGTACGTCGCCAGCACGAGGTCGACGCGGCCCTGCTGGAGGTAGGGCTCGCGGTTGTCGGAGATGGTCTCCTCCCAGGTGATGTCCTCGGGAGCGATGCCGAGCTGGCCGGCGACCTGCTTGGCGATCTCGACGTCGAAGCCGGACGGCACGTCGTCGGTGGCGCCCTTGAAGCCGAGGCCCGGCTGGTCGAACTTCACGCCGATGGTGACCTCGCCGGCCTCGGCGAGCTCGGCCATCTTGGTGCCGGCCTCGAACTCGGGGCTCTCGACGACCTCGACCTCGGGGGCCTCGGCCCCCTCGGCGCCCGTGGCGGGCTCGCCGGCGTTGCCGCCGCAGGCGCTCAGGGCCGCGGCCAGGCCGAGTGCGGCCACGGCCGCGCTGGTCTTCTTCAGTCGCATTGCCTTCTCCTTGGTCCTGCCGGGGTGTCCGGCGTCGGGGGTGTGGTGGGCGTGTGCTGGACGGGGTGGTCGCTGCCTCTAGTGGCTGAGGATCTTGCTCAGGAAGTCCTGGGCGCGCGCCGACTGCGGGTCGGTGAAGAACGCCTCGGGGGTGTTCTCCTCGACGATGGCGCCGTCGGCCATGAACACGACGCGGTCGGCGGCGGTGCGGGCGAAGCCCATCTCGTGGGTCACGACGATCATCGTCATGCCGCGCCGGGCGAGGTCGACCATGACGTCGAGGACCTCGGAGATCATCTCGGGGTCGAGCGCCGAGGTCGGCTCGTCGAAGAGCATCGCCTTCGGCTCCATGGCCAGGGCCCGGGCGATGGCGACGCGCTGCTGCTGACCGCCGGAGAGCTGGGCGGGGTACTTGGCCGCCTGGTGGGCCACGCCGACCCGGTCGAGCAGCTCGAGCGCTCGCTTCTCGGCCTCGTCCTTCTTCTTGCCGCGGACCTTGATCGGACCCAGCGTGACGTTCTCGAGGATCGTCTTGTGCGCGAAGAGGTTGAAGCTCTGGAAGACCATGCCCACGTCGCTGCGCAGCCGGGCCAGGGCCTTGCCCTCCTGGGGCAGCTGCTCGCCGTCGAGGGTGATGGTGCCCTGGTCGATGGTCTCGAGCCGGTTGATGGTGCGGCACAGCGTGGACTTGCCGGAGCCTGACGGCCCGATCACCACGACGACCTCGCCGCGTCCGACCGAGAGCCTGATGTCCTGCAGCACGTGCAGCTCGCCGAACCACTTCTGCACGCCGTCGAGCACGATGAGGGGCTCGCGGACGGCAGGTTCGGACGAGGACGAGGCGGACCCGGGCACGGTCATGGGCCGGACCCTAGGGGTCCCCCGCGGCCCGGGTCGACCGGGCGGCCCGGCCACGTGAGGACTGTTACGGGTTTGTCATCGAGTCGCGAGGGCTACTGCGAGGTCGTGGGCACATCCCGCCCGGCCCTTCCCGCACCCGCCCCTCGGAGGACGACGTGAGCCTGACCAAGCTGACCCGCACCGCCACCCGCACCGCCACCGGCGCGGTCCGTCTGGGGGCGGGGGTGGCCGCGCGCGCCTTCGGCCTCGCGAAGGGCGCCGCCGAGGTCGGGGTGGCGGTGGCTCGCGACGCCGCCTCACGCGGCGACGCGCCCGTCCCCGCGCCCACCCAGCGTTCCCAGGAGCCGGCGGCCACCCCGGAGCCGGTCCGGCCGACCGAGCCCGCTCGGGACGACCCGCGCGACCACATCCCCGGCCCCGACGTCGTCGCGCCCGACCTGCCGCGCGCCGAGGACCTCCCCGAGCCCGTCGTCATCGAGGCCGTCGACGAGCCGGGGGAGGCGTTCCACCACGAGCCCAAGGCCGCCGGTCGTGACTCCGAGCACGAGGGCCGGCCGGGTGACCGGGAGGAGGCCGAGGGCTACCTCGAGGAGGTCGTCGACCCCGACGCCCCCGAGGTCGACGTCGAGACGCCGGTCGGCACCACGGGCGCCGACGTCGCGACCAACCCCGACACCGCCGAGAGCGACCTGCAGCAGCCCGGCACCCCGCCGCTCGCCGACCCCTCGACCATCGCCGCCGTGGTCAGCGAGTCCGAGACGCTGCGCCGGGCGGGCGAGCGCGACCCGGGGGCCTGAGGTCGGCCTGCCGCCACGGGTTCGGGCGGTGACGGGGGAGCGCCGTACCCTGGGCGGCGTCATGGCTGAGCAGCGCACCTACGAGGTCCGCACCTACGGGTGCCAGATGAACGTCCACGACTCCGAGCGGCTCTCGGGGCTGCTGGAGGAAGCCGGGTACGCCGCGGCGGCCGGCGGCGAGCAGGCCGACGTCGTCGTGCTGAACACCTGCGCGGTGCGCGAGAACGCCGACAACAAGCTCTACGGCAACCTCGGCCACCTGGCGTCGGTCAAGAAGAAGACCGACGGCATGCAGATCGCCGTGGGCGGCTGCCTCGCGCAGAAGGACCGCGACACCATCACCGCCAAGGCGCCATGGGTCGACGTCGTCTTCGGCACCCACAACATCGGCTCGCTGCCCACGCTGCTCGAGCGCGCGCGGGTGCAGCAGGAGGCGCAGGTCGAGCTCCTCGAGTCGCTCGAGGTCTTCCCCTCCACGCTGCCCACCAAGCGCGAGTCGGCGTACGCCGCATGGGTCTCGGTCAGCGTCGGGTGCAACAACACCTGCACCTTCTGCATCGTCCCGTCGCTGCGCGGCAAGGAGAAGGACCGTCGCCCCGGAGACGTGCTGGCCGAGGTCGAGGCGCTCGTGGCCGAGGGCGTCACCGAGGTGACGCTGCTGGGCCAGAACGTCAACACCTACGGCGTCGAGTTCGGTGACCGGCAGGCGTTCTCCAAGCTGCTGCGGGCCTGCGGCGAGGTCGAGGGGCTCGAGCGGGTGCGCTTCACCTCCCCACACCCGGCCGCCTTCACCGACGACGTCATCGACGCGATGGCCGAGACGCCCAACGTCATGCCGCAGCTGCACATGCCGCTGCAGTCGGGCTCCGACCGGGTGCTCAAGGCGATGCGCCGCTCCTACCGCGCGGAGCGCTACCTCGGGATCATCGACCGGGTGCGCGCCGCCATGCCCGAGGCCGCCATCACCACCGACATCATCGTCGGCTTCCCGGGGGAGACCGAGGACGACTTCCAGGGCACCCTCGAGGTGGTGCGCCGCTCACGCTTCGCCGGGGCGTTCACCTTCCAGTACTCCAAGCGCCCCGGCACGCCCGCCGCCGACCTGCCCGACCAGGTGTCGGCCGACGTCGTCAAGGACCGCTACCAGCGGCTCGTCGCGCTCGTCGATGAGATCGCCTGGGACGAGAACAAGGCCGTCGTCGGGCGCACGGTCGAGCTCATGGTCGCCGAGGGGGAGGGCCGCAAGGACGCTGCGACGGCCCGGCTCTCGGGACGCGCCCGCGACAACCGGCTGGTGCACTTCACGCCGCTCGCGGCCGACGGCACCCCGCTCGAGGTGCGCCCCGGCGACATGGTCGAGGTCGACGTCACCTACGCCGCGCCGCACCACCTCGTGGCCGACGGCCCCGTCCGCTCGCTGCGCCGCACCCGCGCCGGCGACGCCTGGGAGCGCCGTACGGCGCCGCCCGCCCCGGCGGGCGTCGGGCTCGGGATGCCGGGCGTCGGCGTGCCCGACCCGCTGCCGGTGGTCGACGGCTGCGCGGTGCGCTAGTCAGCGCTGCGAGGCGACGACCAGGTCGGCGACCCGCTCCCAGCCGAGCGTGGCGTAGAGCGCCCGCCCCTGGGGCGACGCGACGAGCAGCCCGTCGGTCGCGCCCCGGTCGGCCGCCGCCGAGACGAGCGCGCCCATCACGGCGCTGCCGAGGCGACGCCGGCGGTGGTCGGCCTCGGTGAGGATGCGGTCGGCGACGACGGCGCCGTCGCCGGTGAGCCCTGCCTGGCCGGAGGCCGCGAGCGAGCCGTCGGGCGCGACGACGCGCACCCGGAAGGCGCCGTCGAGCGTGACGGCGAGCGTGGAGCGGTAGCCGTCGGGCAGGACGGGAGTCGGGTGCCCCGCGAGCGGGCGCCGCATCAGGCACTCCTCGCCGGCCAGCACCCGCAGCCCGTGCTCGGCCACCCGGTCGGCCAGCCGGCCGGGCCTGTCGGTCACCGCGCTGAGCCACGCGTCGCGCTCGGCCAGCGTCGCCTGCGCGGCGCGGTCGAGGCGACGCGCGTCGACGTCGGCGTCGGGCACCAGCCGCTCGACGGCCCGGTGCCGCTCGAGCACCTGGGTCGTGACGACGCCGTCGGTCTCGGTGCGAGCGGCGTACCCACGCACGCGCGTCCAGCCGGCGTGCCAGCGCAGCGCGGTGGTCGCGACCTCCGGGCTCAGACGGGCTCGTCCTCGGCCGGGTCGACGTCCTCTTCCTCGCCGCCGGACTCGTCGGGCTGGTCGAGCTCGTCGGGCACGACCTCGTCGTCGACCTGCGCCGAGCGCGGCGCGTCGGGCGTGGTGACGGGGAAGTCGTCGGCGTCGCGGTCGACCCGGTCGGCGGGGCCGCCGGGGGCCGTGTCAGGATCGGCGTCGACCGTGGGCTCGGGGGCGTCGGGCAGCTCGCTCATCGGCGGGGACCGCCCGTCGGGCCGGTCGGTCCCGCGGGGCCCTGACCGCCCAGGCCGTCGTCGCGCTTGCCGTCGAGCTTGTCGAGGCCCTCCTTGGCCTTCTGCGCGCCCTTGGCGATCTTGTCGGCGTTCTTGCCGCCGGTGCGCTTGCGATCGAAGTCGGCCGCGGCCTGGGTGGCCTTGTCGATGCCCTGGTCGATCTTGTCGCCGTGCTTGTCGACGGCCTCGGTCAGCTTCTTCTTGGCGTTGTCGAGAAAGCCCATGGGTGGTTCCTCCTGGGGTCGGCGGATCGTGCTCGCCAGCCTAGTGGGCGGGCCCCGTCGTGCTTTTCGTACGGTCCGCACCTGTGGGGCCGGTTCACCACCGATCCGCACCCCTGTCCCCGGCGTGTCGGGGGCTTTTCGTTCGAAAAGCCCCGGCCGGGAGCCCGTCCGCCCCCAGGAGCGGTACAACAGGGGCGTGAGCGAGCTGCCCGTCGTCGCCGTGGTGGGGGCGACGGCGGCCGGCAAGAGCGAGCTGGCGCTGGGGCTGGCCGAGCGGCTCGGCGGCGAGGTGGTCAACACCGACGCGATGCAGCTCTACCGCGGCATGGACGTCGGCACCGCCAAGCTCCCGACCGAGGAGCGGCGCGGGGTGCCGCACCACCTGCTCGACGTCCTCGAGGTCACCGAGGCGGCCAGCGTGGCGGAGTTCCAGCGCTGGGCGCGCGACGTCGTCGGCGACCTGCGCGGGCGGGGCGTCGTGCCGGTGCTCGTGGGCGGCTCGGCGCTCTACACGCGCGCGGTGCTCGACCGGTTCGAGTTCCCCGGCACCGACGCAGGGCTGCGGGCGCGGCTGGAGCGCGAGGCGGCCGAGGTGGGGGTGGAGGCGATGCACGCGCAGCTGGCTCGGGTCGATCCCGAGGCCGCCGCGCAGGTGCTGCCGAGCAACGGCCGGCGCGTGGTGCGGGCGCTCGAGGTGGTCGAGCTGACCGGGCGCCCCTTCTCGGCGAGCCTGCCGCGACTGGAGTACGCCGTACCGGGTGCGGTGCAGGTGGGGGTCGACGTCGACCGGCCCACCCTCGACGCCCGCATCGAGCGGCGGGTGCTGCGGATGTGGGACGACGGCCTGGTCGAGGAGGTACGCCGCCTCGAGCGGCGCGGGCTGCGCGAGGGCCGGACCGCGCAGCGGGCGCTCGGCTACCGCCAGGTGCTCGACGTGCTCGACGGCGTGCTGAGCGACGCCGAGGCGCAGGAGCGGACGGCGACCGGCACCCGGCGGTTCGCGCGGCGCCAGGACAGCTGGTTCCGCAAGGACCCGAGGGTGACCTGGTTGCCGCACGACGACCCGCACCTGCTGGAGCGGGCAGTCGAGGTCGTCACGAGTCGCTGAGCCGGTCGAGCGCCTTCGGCAGCACCCGCATCGTCATCAGCGGCGAGAGCACCACGAACGACGCCGCGACGAGCTCGCCACCGAGGGCGATCCAGAAGACTCCCCGCGCCCCGATGGCCTCGCCGAGCAGACCGGCCGCGAACGCGCCGATCGGCATCACGCCCCAGACGCAGAACCGGATCGAGGCGTTCATCCGGCCCAGCAGGGGGCGGGGACAGAGCCGCTGCCGGAAGCTGACCTGGGCGACGTTGTAGACGACCACCGAGAAGGTGAGCAGCAGGCTCGAGGCGACCACGGCGACGAGCGCGGGGATGACGGTGCCGGCCAGCGGCATGAAGATGCCGGCTGCGACCAGCGTCAGCGACGACAACGGGATGACGCGGCCCTCGCCGAGCCACCGGGTCAGGGCCGGGGTGGCGAGCGCGCCGAGCAGCCCACCACCGGCGCCGAGACCCATGGCGAGGCCGAGCTCGGCCTCGGTGAGCCCGAGGTCCTGCAGCGCGAAGAGCACGAGCAGGGCACCGGTCATGGAGGAGAAGAAGTTGCTCACCGAGGTGCAGGCCGTGATCCGCCGCAGCAGGGGGTCGCGGAGGACGAACGACAGGCCCTCGGCGACCTCGACCCGCAGCGGCCGGCGGTCCTCACGACGCGGCGGCTCGGCGACGTGGCGGATCCGGCGCACGAAGAACGCCGACCCGAGGAAGCCCACGGCGTTGACCAGCGAGGTCAGCGGCGCGCCGACGAGCCGGACCAGGCCGCCGCCCAGCGCCGGCCCGCCGATCATCGCCACCGACTGCACGGCCTGGAGCTTGGCGTTGCCCTCGCCGATGTCGTCGGGCTCGACGAGCTCGGGCAGGTAGCTCTGGTAGGCGACGTCGAAGAAGACGGTGGCCGTGCCGATCACCGCCGTCACCGCGAGCAGCTGGGCGAAGGTGAGCACGTCGAGCCACCAGGCCAGCGGGATGGTGAGCAGCGCGACGGCGCGCACGAGGTCGGCGGTGACGAGCACCCGCTGCTTGCGCCAGCGGTCGACCCAGACACCGGCCGGGAGCGCGATGAGCAGGAACGCGAGGTTCTCCGCGGTGCCGAGCAGCCCCATCTCGAGCTCGCGCGCCCCGAGGAGCTGCACGGCGGTGACGGGGATGGCGAGCGTGGAGAGCTGGGTGCCGACCTGCGCCGCGACATCAGCGTTGAAGAGCTGGCGGAAGTCGTGGTGCCGCAGCAGCCCGCCACGCGGTCGGCGGCGCTCGGCCCGGGTGGAGGTCACGGCAGCACCCTGAGTGAGTGATTGGGAAAAGTCAATCAGTTAGTCTCGGCGGCGTGCCGCCCCCCGTCGCCGCCCCCGAGCCCGCGCCGTACGGCCGCCTGCCGGTCGGCTCCGGGCGGCAGGTCTGGACGCGCCGGCCCGCCGACGAGGCCGAGCGCAAGGCGCTCGCGTCGCCGCTGCGGCTGCGCCTGCTGCGCGCTGCGCTCCACGAGCCCCGCACCAACGCCGAGCTCGCCGAGCTGCTCGACCTCAACCCCGCGTCGTGCCTGCACCACGTGCGCACCCTGGTCGACACCGGGTTCCTCGTCGAGCAGGAGGTACGCCGCGGCCGCCGCGGCGCGCGCGAGCGGCCCTACCTCGCCTCGGGCAAGAGCTTCTACGTCGACACCGGCGCCGACCCGTCCGCCGACGTGTGGGAGGGCCAGGACCTGCTGCTGGCGACCTTCCTGCAGGACGTCGCCGGGCTCGACCCGCACGTGCTCGACACCGCCCGGCTCGGGTTCCGGCTCTCGGCCGCCGACCGTGAGGTCGTGCAGGACCGGCTGCACGCCCTGCTGCAGGAGGTGGCGGCGATGCCTACCGACCCCGACGGCGAGTCGTGGAGCCTGTTCCTCGCGCTGCACCCCGACCGCGGCTCGTAGGCTGCGCGGGTGGACGGCTGGACCGAGGTGCACGACGTCGCCGAGCTCGAGGCGCTGGTCGGCGAGCCGACCCCCGCCGCCCGCGGCAAGGGGCGACCCGCGCTGACCGAGCTCGACGTCGCGTGGCTGCAGGCCTCTCCGCTGTGCGTGGTCGCGACCGCCGACGCGGAGGGCCGCTGCGACGCCTCGCCCAAGGGCGACCCGGTCGGCCACCTCGTCCACGTGCTCGACGAGCGCACCATCGCGCTGGCCGAGCGGCCCGGCAACCGTCGTGTCGACGGCTACCGCAACGTGCTGGCCAACCCGCACGTCGGCCTGCTCTTCGTCATCCCCGGGCGGGGCGACACGTTGCGGGTGGAGGGACGCGCGCGGCTGGTGCGCGAGGCGCCGTTCCTCGACGCGATGGTGGTGCGCGGGCACCGTCCGCTGCTCGCGCTGGTGGTCGAGGTGGAGCAGGTCTTCCACCACTGCTCGAAGGCGTTCCTGCGCTCGCGGGTGTGGCACCCCGAGGAGTGGGACCCCGACGGCGTCGTGCCGCGGCGCGCGGTCGTGGCGCAGGCCCTGGAGCGGCCCGACGCCGACCTGGACGAGCTCGACCGCTACTACGGGCCGTCGTACGAGCGCGGGCTCTACGGGTGAGAGCATCGCCCCCGTGATCGAGCACCACTTCGTCAAGGGCCACGGCACCGAGAACGACTTCGTCCTGCTGCCCGACGCGGGCGGCCGCCTCGAGCTCACGGCCGAGCAGGTCGCACGGGTGTGCGACCGCCGCGCCGGCCTTGGCGCCGACGGCGTGATCCGGGTCGTGCGCACCGACGCCACCGACGACCCCGCGGCCGTCGCGGCGCGCGGCGAGGCGCGGTGGTTCATGGACTACCGCAACGCCGACGGCTCCCTCAGCGAGATGTGCGGCAACGGCGTCCGGGTCCTCGGCCACTACCTCGCCACCCACGCCGACGTCGACCCGCGCGACCCGCTCCCGGTGGCGACCCGGGCCGGGACCAAGGTGCTGACCTTCGGCGACGACGGCGAGATCACCGTCGACATGGGCGAGGCCGAGCTGCTCGGCGGCACCATCGTCGGGGTGGGCGAGCAGCGCTGGCCCGCCACCCACGTCTCGATGGGCAACCCCCACGCGGTCGCCTTCGTCGACGACCTGGGCGACGCAGGCGAGCTGCGCGAACCGCCGTCGTACGACGCCGAGACCTACCCCGACGGCGTCAACGTCGAGTTCGTCGTGCGCCGGGGCGAGCACCACGTCGCGATGCGGGTGCACGAGCGCGGCTCCGGCGAGACCCGCTCCTGCGGCACCGGCGCCTGCGCCGTCGCGGTCGCCGCGATGCGAGCCGACGCCGCTCCCCGCGGCACGACGTACGTCGTCGACCTGCCGGGCGGCACCCTGCGGGTGGCGTGGACCGACACGGGCCGCGTGCTGATGACCGGCCCGGCCGTGCTGGTCGCGGAGGGCGTGACCTCCCTGCTGGGCTGACCGGGGACGTCTCTAGGCTCCGCGGCATGGACATCAGTGGAGCCAGCGCCCTCGTCACCGGGGCGGCGTCCGGCATCGGAGCCGCCGTAGCCCGCCAGCTCGCCGCCCGGGGGGCGAAGGTCGTCGTCGCCGACCTGAACGCCGACGGCGGCCAGGCGCTGGCCGAGGAGATCGGCGGGGTCTTCGCGCCCGTCGACGTCACCCGGACCGAGCAGGTGCGCGCGGCCGTCGAGCAGGCCGAGGAGCTCGGCCCGCTCCGCATCGCGGTGAGCTCCGCCGGCATCGGCTGGGCGCAGCGCACCGTCGGGCGCGACGGCAGCTTCGACTCCGCCGCCGACCTCGAGGCCTTCGCCCGGGTCGTCGCGATCAACCTCGTCGGCACCTTCGACTGCGTGCGCCTCGCCGCGACCGCGATGTCGCGCCTCGAGCCGACGGCGACGGGGGAGCGCGGCGCGATCGTCAACCTCGCCAGCGTCGCGGCGTTCGACGGCCAGATCGGGCAGGCGGCGTACTCCGCCTCGAAGGGCGGCGTCGTCGGCATGACCCTGCCCGTCGCCCGCGACCTGGCGGCGGTCGGCGTCCGCCTCAACACCGTCGCGCCCGGCCTGATCGACACCCCGATCTACGGCGACGGCGAGGCTGCCGAGGCGTTCAAGGCCAAGCTCGGCGAGAGCGTGCTCTTCCCGCGCCGGCTCGGCGCCCCCGACGAGCTCGCCAGCATGGTGCTGGAGTGCCTGACCAACTCCTACATGAACGGCGAGACCGTCCGCGTCGACGGCGGCATCCGGATGCCACCCAAGTGACGGCCGAGGGGTCACTGCCTGGCGGCCGAGGGGTCAGCGCCGGGCAGCTCGCGCCCCGCTGACGCCGACGCTCAGCCGTGCCGGGGGTTGCGGTCGGGGTCGAAGTCGCGGGTCGACTCGACCTCGTCGGGTGCCACGCCCTCGGTGGTGTGGTGGCCGACGCCGGTCTCGCCCTCGGTGTGGGTCGGGGCGGAGCCGACGCTGGCCTCGGTGTCGGCACCGCGGACCGAGCCCGGTCGCTCGCTGCTGACCCCCATGCCGACGGGGTCCTGCAGGCTGTCGGCAGAGGGGTCGGACTCGGTGGGGTCGAGGTGGCCGTCGGTCCCGGTGTCGCTCATGGGTGGCGCTCCTACTGGCTGGGCTGCTGGGTGGAGGCCTCGGCGTTCTCGCGCTGGGCCGGGGTCTCCTCGGAGTCGCGGTGGGGGTCGGGCTGCTCCTCGTCGACCGGGATGGTCGCGCCGTGCTCGTCCTCGACGGAGTCGGCCGCGGGCCGGCCGGTGCCGGTGTCGTCAGCGGCGAGACCCGAGCCCGAGGAGTCCTGGCGCTGCGGTCCGCCCGGGGGCGTGGGGGCGTCGGAGCCCTCCTCCTGCGGTGAGGCCGGACCGGGCTTGGTGTCGCTCATGCGGCGCGCGTACCCCCTCGGCGCTGTGGCAACCGTTGCGGACTGTCGGTGCGCGGGTCTTGGATGGCGAGCACGCCACCACCGCGTCCAGCCGCGCGGCCGTCTCGGGAGGACCCCATGACCACGACCCACACCCGCACCCGGGCCGCTCGCGCGACCGCCCTGGTCGCCGTCGCCGCCACCAGCCTGGGCACCGTGGGGCTGCTGCCCGCCGAGGCCGCCCCCTCCGACCGCGCCGACGCCCGCGCCCAGCGGGTCGAGCGACCGCCCGCCTCCGGCCGCTACAACGTCAAGACCCCGACCAGCACCGGCTACGGCGGCGCCGTCACCTCGGTCGACCCCGAGGCGTCGCGGGTCGGGCTGCAGGTGCTGCGCCGAGGCGGCAACGCCGTCGACGCGGCGGTGGCGACGGCAGCGGCGCTCGGGGTGACCGAGCCCTACTCGGCGGGCATCGGCGGCGGTGGCTACTTCGTGCACTACGACGCCCGCACCGGTCGGGTGAGCACCCTCGACGGTCGCGAGACGGCACCCAAGCGCATCCCCGACGACGCGTTCGTCGACCCGGCGACGGGCCAGACCTACGACTTCCCCGACCTGGTGAGCAGCGGGCTCTCGGTCGGCACCCCCGGCACGCTCGCGACCTGGGAGACCGCGCTGCGGCGCTGGGGCACGCGTGGCCTCGGGGCGGCGCTGCGCCCGGCCGCGCGCCTGGCCGAGCGCGGCTTCGTGGTCGACCGGACCTTCCGGTCGCAGACCGCCGACAACGAGGAGCGCTTCCGGCAGTTCCCGGCCACCGGCCGCCTCTTCCTCCCGGGCGGCCAGCTGCCCCGGGTGGGCTCGGTCCTGCGCAACCGTGACCTGGCCCGCACCTACCGCGAGATCGCCCGCCGCGGCACCGGGTCCTTCTACGACGGCGCGCTGGCGCGCGAGATCGCCGCGGTGGTCGCCGACCCGCCCACCGTGACCGACCCCGACCTGCCGGCGCCCGCCGGCTACCTTCGCGCCCGTGACCTGGCCGACTACCGGGTGGTCCCGCAGGCGCCGACCAGGGTCCGCTACCGCGGCTACGAGGTCGTCGGCATGGCCCCGAGCTCGAGCGGCGGCTCGACGGTGGGCGAGGCCCTCAACATCCTGGAGGGCAGCAACCTGGCGAGCCTGCCGACGACGCAGTTCCTGCACCGCTACCTCGAGGCGAGCGCGCTCGCCTTCGCCGACCGCGCCGAGCAGGTCGGCGACGACGCCTTCGTCGACGTGCCGCTCGACGACCTGCTCTCCGACGACTTCGGCGCCGAGCGGGCCTGCGAGATCGACCCCGAGCAGGCCGCCACCAAGCCCGTCGGGGCCGGTGACGTCGACGACTACGACGGGCGCTGCGACACCGCCCAGCGCACCGGAAGCGAGGCCCCCGACACCGAGAACCTCGACACCACCAACCTCACCGTCGTCGACCGCCGCGGCAACGTCGTCGAGTACACCCTGACCATCGAGCAGACCGGCGGCTCCGGCATCACGGTGCCGGGGCGCGGGTTCCTGCTCAACAACGAGCTGACCGACTTCACCCTCGCGTACGACGCCGACGACCCCAACCGGATCCAGCCCGGCAAGCGGCCGCGGTCGTCGATGTCACCCACGATGGTGCTGCGCGGTGGCAAGCCCGTGCTCGCGCTCGGCTCGCCCGGCGGCTCGACCATCATCACCACGGTGCTCCAGGTGCTGCTCAACCGGCTCGACCGCGACATGACCATCGCCGAGGCGCTGGCCGCCCCGCGCGCGTCGCAGCGCAACACCGCGACGGTGAGCTCCGAGCCTGCCTTCCTCGCCCAGCACGAGGCGGCCCTCGAGGCCCTGGGTCACGACCTGGTGCCGGCGGGCGACGCCCTGACCAGTGCCGCCGAGATCGGGGCGGCCACGGCCGTCGAGATCGGTCCCCGCGGGCGGCTGACCGCCGTGTCCGAGCCGGTACGTCGCGGCGGTGGCTCGGCGCTGGTGGTGCGTCCCCGCCGGTGACCGCCTCGTCGGGTGCCCACCCTGCCACCGCGCCCAGGCCGCCGTCGAGCGGTGGCGACGTCCGTGACGCGCCGGGCGGGAACGTCCCCGGCCCGGCCGTGGTTGTGCTGGGTGCGGGCACCGCGGAATCCGATCGCGTCCCGCGGGCCCGCGAACTAGCCTGGGAGGCACATGACGAACGCACCCCACCCCATCGACCTGTCCCAGGAGCTGGCCGCCACGGCCGACTGGGAGGACCCTGACGAGCTCGAGCGCGACGACCGCGACGACAGCGGTCGCGACCTCCGGCAGCGCGACGAGCGCGACGACACGACCGGCGAGCTGGACCTCGCTGACCGCCACTCCCTCAAGCGGGTGGCCGGGCTCTCGACCGAGCTCGAGGACATCACCGAGGTCGAGTACCGCCAGCTGCGCCTCGAGCGGGTGGTGCTGGTCGGCGTGTGGACCGACGGCACCATCGCGGACGCCGAGAACTCCATGGCCGAGCTCGCCCTGCTCGCCGAGACCGCCGGCTCCGAGGTGCTCGACGCCCTCTACCAGCGGCGCGACAGCCCCGACCCCGCGACGTACGTCGGCAGCGGCAAGGTCTCCGACCTGACCGAGGTCGTCCGCGCGAGCGGCGCCGACACCGTGATCTGCGACGGCGAGCTGACGCCGAGCCAGCTGCGCAACCTGGAGGACCGCACCAAGGTCAAGGTCGTCGACCGCACCGCGCTGATCCTCGACATCTTCGCCCAGCACGCGAAGTCGCGGGAGGCGCAGGCACAGGTCGAGCTGGCACAGTTGAGCTACATGAAGCAGCGGCTGCGCGGCTGGGGCGGCAACCTCTCGCGCCAGGCCGGTGGCCGCGTCGCCGGCGGTGCCGGCATCGGTGGTCGTGGCCCCGGTGAGACCAAGATCGAGACCGACCGACGGCGCATCAACACCAAGATCGCCAAGCTGCGGCGCGACCTCGCGCACATGGGCACGACCCGCGAGACCAAGCGTGCCGATCGCAAGCGCCACCAGGTGCCGAGCGTGGCCATCGCGGGCTACACAAACGCGGGCAAGTCCTCGCTGCTCAACCGGCTGACCGACGCCGGGGTGCTGGTCGAGGACGCGCTCTTCGCGACGCTCGACCCCCGCACCCGCCGTACCGAGACCGCCGACGGCCGCGGGTTCACCTTCAGCGACACCGTCGGGTTCGTCCGGCACCTCCCGCACCAGCTGGTGGAGGCGTTCCGCTCGACGCTGGAGGAGGTGGCCGAGGCCGACCTGCTGCTGCACGTGGTCGACGGTTCCCACCCCGACCCCGAGGGGCAGCTGGCCGCGGTGCGCGAGGTGCTGGCCGAGATCGGCGCCCAGGACGTGCCCGAGCTCGTCGCCATCAACAAGGCCGACGTGGCCGACCCGATGGTGCTGGCCCGGTTGCGGCAGCGCGAGCCCCACTCGGTCGTGGTCTCGGCCGTCACGGGCGAGGGCGTGGCCGAGCTGCGCGAGGCCGTGGAGGCCGACCTGCCCAAGCCGGCGGTCGAGGTCGACGTGCTCGTGCCCTACGACCGTGGCGACCTGGTCTCGCGGATGCACGACACCGGCGAGGTGCTCGAGGTCGAGCACACCGCCGAGGGCACCCGCGTGCACGCCCGCGTGCACGAGGGCCTGGCGGCCGAGCTGGCGGCGTACGTCTGAGCTCGTCGCGTGTCTGTGCGCCTCAGTCGTGCGGGTAGCGCTCCGCCGCGGTGCGGTTCTCCTCGACCGCGAGCGAGAAGTCGTCACCGTGCTTGGTGACGCCGTCGACGACCGCGTGCTCGACGGCCACGGTGCCGTACTTGCGACGCACGATGAGCGGGTCGGTGCGCAGGTCCTTCATCAGGGCCACGCACAGCGCGATCATCACCAGCACGAACGGCACCGCCGCCAGGATGGTGAGGTTCTGCAGGCCCGTGAGCGCCTCGCCGGGGTTCTCGGGGTCGCCGAGCAGCAGCATGATCGCTGCCACGGCCCCGGTCGCCACGCCCCAGAAGATGACCGTGAACCTCGAGGGCTCGATGGTGCCGTGCTCCGACAGCGTCCCCATGACGATGGACGCGGCGTCGGCTCCGGAGACGAAGAAGATCGCCACGAGCACCATGACGAGCACCGCGGTGAGCGTGGGCAGCGGGAGGTTTCCGAGCATCTCGAAGAGCTGACCCTCCGAGCTGCCGGCGCCGGCGATGCCGGCCTCCCCGGCCCGGTCGGCGGCCTGCTGCTGCTGGATGGCCGCGCCGCCGAAGACGGCGAACCACACCAGTGAGACGAGGCTCGGCACGAGCAGCACGCCGGTGACGAACTGCCGGATCGTGCGCCCCCGCGAGATGCGGGCGATGAACATGCCGACGAAGGGCGTCCAGCTGAGCCACCAGGCCCAGTAGAAGACGGTCCAGCCCGAGAGCCACGTGGCCATCGCATCGCCGCCGACCGCGTCGGTTCGTGCCGACATCTGGGCCAGGTCACCGAAGTAGGAGCCGACCGCGGTCGGCACGAGGTCGAGGATGAAGACGGTCGGCCCGACCACGAAGACGAAGACCGCCAGCACGAGCGCGAGCACCATGTTGGTGTTCGGCAGCCACTGGATGCCCTTCTCGATGCCGGAGACGGCCGAGAGGATGAAGCAGATCGTCAGCACCGTGATGATGCCGACCAGCACGCCGTTGCCGAGGCGGCCGATGCCGCTGACCAGAGTCAGGCCAGAGCCGATCTGCAGGGCCCCGAGCCCGAGCGAGGCCGCGGAGCCGAACAGCGTGGCGAAGATGGCCAGGATGTCGATGACCTTCCCGGCCCCGCCCTGGGTACGCCGCTCGCCGAGCAGCGGCGCGAAGACCGAGCTCACGAGCTGCGGGCGGCCCTTGCGGAACGCGCTGTAGGCGATGGCGATGCCGAGCACGGCGTAGATCGCCCAGGGGTGCAGCGTCCAGTGGAACAGGGTGGTCGCCATCGCCGTCTGCAGCGCCTCGTCGGTGCCGGCGCCGGCGGTGCCGGGCGGCGGGGCGGTGAAGTGGCTGATCGGCTCGGCCACGCCGAAGAACATCAGGCCGATGCCCATGCCCGCGCTGAACATCATCGCGATCCAGCTGACGGTGCGGAACTCGGGCTTCTCGCCGTCGTTGCCGAGCGGGATGTCGCCGTACTTGCCGAGCGCCAGGTAGATCACGAACACCACGAACGCGCTGGCGGTGAGCACGAAGAGCCAGCCGAGGTTGGTCACCGACCAGCCGAGGGCCTTGTCGGAGGCCGCGCCGAGCGACCCGGTGTCGACGAAGCCCCAGATCAGGAAGGCGACCGCGATGGTGGCCGTGACGCCGAAGACGACCTTGTCAAGGCCGCGCACCGTGGCCTTGGCTGCCTTCACCCGACGCTCGAGGGCCGGGTGCTCCGCCTCGAGCTGGGTGTCGGCCCGGTGGGACGGGGGCCGGTGCTCGTCAGGATCGGGTGTGGGCTCGCTCCGTGGGTGGATGGTGGTAGCCATGTGCAACCTCTTTACCAGGGGACCTGCGGGGTCGGCGCGGCCGGGGTGAGCGGCTCGTGCGACCGGTCACAGCGGCCACGTCCCGGGCCTGTGGTTCGACCGCGGGGCTGACTGATCGCTCAGCATAAGGTGCTCCGGTGGAAAAAGAGCCGACCGTGCGCCAGGTCCTCTCCGCTGCGGTCGAGGCGCTCGGCGGCCAGGAACGCTCTGGTCAGACGGCCATGGCCGACGCCGTGGCGGGTGCGCTCGCCGACGGCACCCACCTGTTGGTGCAGGCCGGCACGGGCACCGGCAAGTCGCTGGCCTACCTGGTGCCGGCGCTGCTGCACGACCAGCGGGTGGTGGTCGCGACCGCGACGCTGGCGCTCCAGCACCAGCTCGTCGAGCGCGACCTGCCCGCACTGCTCGGGGCCGTGGGCGAGGCGGCGGGGCTGCGCGCCGACGCCGCCGCGGTGCTCAAAGGCCGGTCCAACTACGCGTGCCTGCACCGCGTGCGCGACGGGGTGCCCGACGACCAGGGAGCCCTGATCGACGCCGAGGCGGTCGCCGAAGGATCGTTGGCCGCCGAGGTGCTCGAGCTCCGGTCCTGGGTCGAGCAGGAGGCCTCCGACGGGGGCACGGGCGAGCGCGACCACGCGCCGCGTCACGGCGAGCGGGCGTGGCGGCAGGTCAGCGTGGGCCACCGAGAGTGCCTGGGCGCCACACGGTGTCCGTTCGGCCAGGAGTGCTTCGCCGAGCTCGCGCGCGAGCGCGCCCACCAGGCCCGGCTGGTCGTCACGAACCACTCGCTGCTGGCGATCGACGCCATCGAGGGCGTCCCGATGCTGCCGGCGTACGACGCCGTGGTGGTCGACGAGGCCCACGAGCTGGTGGCCCGCGTGACCCAGGCGGCCACCGACGAGCTCTCCGTCGGTGACGTCGAGCGCGTCGTCACGCGGGCCGACCGTCACGTGGCGGAGCGCGACGGTGGGTCGTCGTCGGCCGACGCCCTCGGCGACGCGGCAGACGCGCTGCTCGACGCGCTGGCGGCAGCGCCCGCGGGCCGGCTGGCCCCGCCGCCGGAGCAGCTGACCGAGGCGCTCGAGCAGATTCGTGACTCCGCGCGGGCGGTGGTCTCGGCGCTGCCGAAGGACAGCGGCGACAGCCCCGACCCGGCCGTGGCCCAGGTGCGCGGCTGGGCCCAGGAGCTGTTCGAGACCGCCGGCCGGATGGCGGCCGCCTCCGAGCGCGACGTGCTCTGGGCGGCCGACCGCGCCCGGGTGCGTGGCGGCAAGGTGCTGCAGGTGGCGCCCCTCGACGTCGCCGGCCCGATGCGCGACGGGCTGCTGGCCGACAAGACGGTCGTCATGACCTCCGCGACCCTCAAGCTCGGCGGCGACTTCGACGCCGTGGCGGCCTCCCTCGGGCTGTGGCCACGGGAGCGGGTCGTCGCCGCCGGCCCGGCCGTCACCGACGAGGACCGCGAGGGGGAGCCCTGGGCCGCGCTCGACGTCGGGTCGCCCTTCGACTACCCCCGCCAGGGCATCCTCTACGTCGCCCGGCACCTCCCGCCCCCCGGGCGCGACGGGCTCGGGCCCGCCCAGCTCGACGAGATCACCGAGCTGGTCGACGCCGCCGACGGCCGCACCCTCGGGCTGTTCTCGAGCCGTCGGGCGGCCCAGGCCGCGGCCGAGCACGTGCGCGACGCGCTGCCGCACCTGACCACCCTGGCGCAGGGGGAGGCGCAGCTGCCCGAGCTGACGCGACAGTTCGTGGAGGACCCGCACACCAATCTCTTCGGCACCCTGGGGCTGTGGCAGGGCCTCGACGTCCCGGGGGAGACCTGCTCGCTCGTCATCGTCGACCGGGTGCCGTTCCCGCGGCCCGACGACCCGCTGCTCTCCGCCCGTCAGCGGGCGGTCGACCAGCGGGGCGGCAACGGGTTCATGCAGGTCGCCGCCACCCACGCGGCGCTGCTGCTGGCGCAGGGGTCGGGTCGGCTGATCCGCACGACGTCCGACCGCGGCGTCGTCGCGGTCCTCGACCCCCGGCTGGTCACCGCACGCTACGGCGGCTTCCTGAGGGCCAGCCTGCCGCCGATGTGGCAGACCCACGACGGCGCCGTGGTCCGGCAGGCGCTGCGTCGCCTCGCCGGCTCCGCCGCACCGGCGAGGGTCAGCGGGCGGTGACGATCCTCGACGGTGCCGAGGCGGGGGAGGTGCCGGCCGGGTTCACGGCCTGCACCACGAGGCGGTAGCGCCCCTTGGGCAGCCGCACCTCGACCGCGGTCCGGCTCGGGGAGACCAGCGGGGTCGTGTAGCGGCGCACCACCCGGTTGCGCGAGTCCAGCCGCGAGGCCGTGATGCGGTAGCCGGTCAGGGGGCTGCCGCCCAGTGCTGTGGGGGGCGACCACCGCAGCGTCACCGACACCGTGCCGCCCCGTCGGCCGGAGCCGGCCGCTCCCATGACGGGGGCGCCCGGCGCGCTGGCGGGCGTGCTGGTGGGCGTGCTGGTGGGCGGCGCCGACGGGGACGAGGTCACCGGGGCGTCTGCGGACGGAGTGCCGGTAGCGGGCGTCGCGGATGGCGTCGAGGACGGGGTGGAGGAAGGTGTCGTGCTCGGGTCCTCGGGCGATGGGGAGTCGCTGGGCGTTGCCGTCGGCGTCGGCGACGGGAGGGCCGGTGCGTCGCAGCTGGTGGCGGTGAGGCGGTAGCGCCCGAGGCTCCCGTAGTCGCTCCAGCCGAGCATGTCCCGGTTGGTCGCGCTGCCCGAGCCCGAGCCGTCGACGCGCAGGAAGTAGGTGCCGGGGGGAAGCGACGTGGTGAGCGCGGCGTCCATGCCGATCGTCCGCCAGGACCCCGTGGCGGTGTCCCAGGTCTGGGAGTGGGTGGTGGTGGGCGCGTTCGACGCCAGCTGCGTCCCGGCACTCGAGAGCAGGTCGAGCCGGACGTCGAGCGTGCCCTGGGGACCGATGCCGTTGGCGCGGGCGTCGAGCGAGAGCGTGCACGCCACGTCGACCCGGAAGACGTCGACGTCGTTGCGCGTGCTGATGACGCCCTCGACGTCGTACGACGTCGAGGCCCCGAGGTCGGTCGCGGAACCGGGACTGTCGGCGTGGTCGTCCTGGACCAGGGGCAGGTTGTTCCGGGTGATGATCGCGAGGTCGTCCTCGGTGTTTGTCGCGCCGCCGTACTCGCCCCTGCTCCAGTGGCTGACGGCCCGCTGCGTGCCGCCGCCCATGATCGGGCCCCAGCGCCTGCTGCCGAAGGTGTACTCCTGGACCACCCCGTTCTGGTCGGGACCGCCGTCGTGGTCGAGACCGACGTTGTGGCCGACCTCGTGGGACACCGTCTGAGCCACGATGGTCGGCGCGGTGCGCGCGAAGTCCGTGACGAAGACCCACGCCGGCTGGTAGTAGGCGTTGGCGTCGACCTTGCCGAAGGTGTTCAGGCCCGCGACGCCGGCGCAGTCGCCGCACAGCGCCGACTGCGCCGCCGTGGAGCTGGTGAGCACCACCCGGCTGCCGTAGGTGGTGTCAGCGGTGCCGGTGCGCGTCCACGCGTCCCTGCCGGGGTCGCGGGTGGTGACGTTGACGTCGAACGGCGCGTAGGTCTCGGCGACCTGGCGCCACACCTGCCGGACGAAGGCGAGCTCGGCCGCGTCGAAGGTGGCCGGGTCGCTGCCGGACTGGTTGAAGCCCGGGTGGTTGCCGTTGGGCACCGCGGTGTTCCACGTCGTGCCGCTCACGTCGGCCCCGTCGACGTCGAGGAAGATCGTGCGGGAGGCTCCCGGCCTGCTCTGCAGCGAGAGCGCGTCCTGCGTCGGGTCGACGACCCCGGGCGTGGGGACGCTGCCCAGCGTGCTGCCGGCCTCGGCCTGCTGGGTCGTGGACCCGCGAACGGTCGCCGCGGCCCGTTGCGGAGCCTCGAACGCCGGTTCCACCACGTAGACGTGCCCCTCGACCGACACCCGGACGGTCTCGTCGCGCAGCAGCTGGGCGAGCCGGCCCGGCGACATCGCGTTGCGCTCGGCGACCTCGGGCACGAGGTCGCCGCGCCGCGCGAGCAGCTGCTCGCCCGACAGGGACCGCGGCAGGATCTCGTCGTACTCAGCGCGATCGGGAGCGGCTGCGGCCTGCTCGACGGACGCTTCGCCGGTCGTGGTCGTGGTCGTGGTTGTGGTCGGACCGGAGCCGGCCTGCGCGACAGCCGAACCGGCGTCGGCCAGCTCGGGCACGCACGCGAGTCCGAGGGCCAGAGCGGCGAGGACGGCCGCTCCGCGGGTCAGCACGGGGTGGATCACCCCGAGATGATGACCCGAAAGGACCTAGTTGCGTCCGGAATGTCGGAAATTGGTGAGGCGGATGACCGGCCGGCGCTCCCGGTGCGGGGCGCCGGCCGGACCGGTGGGACGCGTGGGGTCAGACGCGACGGAGCACGGCGGTGACCTTGCCGAGGATCGTGGCGTGGGTGCCGTCGATCGGGTCGTAGGCGTCGTTGTGCGGCAGCAGCCACGGCGTGCCGCCGCGGCGCTGCAGGGTCTTGACGGTGGCCTCCCCGTCGAGCAGTGCGGCGACGATGTCGCCGTTCTCGGCCGTCTGCTCCTTGCGCACCACGACGTAGTCGCCGTGGCAGATCGCGGCGTCGATCATGGAGTCGCCGCTGACCTCGAGCAGGAAGAGCTCGCCGTCGCCGACCAGCGAGCGGGGCAGCGGCATGACCTCCTCGACCTGCTCCTCGGCCAGGATCGGCACGCCGGCCGCGATACGGCCGAGCAGCGGGACCTGGGTCGCCTCGGGCGCCGCGTCCCCGATCCCCGTGGGGTCGAAGGGCGCCTCGTCGGCGCTGGCGATCGCGCGGCGGGCCGCCATCAGCTCGGGGATGAACACCTCGAGGGCACGAGGGCGGTTGGGGTCGCGGCGGATGAACCCCTTCTGCTCGAGGACGCGCAGCTGGTGGGCGACGCTCGAGGAGCTCGTGAGCCCGACGAGGTTGCCGATCTCGCGGATGCTCGGCGGGTAGCCGCGCTTCTCGATCGACTCGCGCAGCACGTTGAGGATCCGCTGCTGGCGAGGGGTCAACCCCGTCAGGTCGGGCGCGGAGTCGGGCAGCTCGGAGACCGAGCCGCGGTCGGTGGGGGTGGTCTCGCCCGTGCGTCGGGAGCTCTGCCGTGACATGCGCCGCACGCTAGTGCTCGACCGGGTCGACTTCAAACACATGTTCGAAGCGTGTCGTCGTGGCGCGGCCGCACGTGTGCGAGCAGCTCGCTGGCAACGGGTCGTCACAACGCGGGTCCGACCTCTTGCATCGTTCGAACAGACGTTCTACGCTCGTACACATGTTCGAACCGCTGCCGGTCGGATCCACCTTGTCGGTGGTCGCGACTAGACAGCAGTCACGACAGCAGGGGTCGCCCTCCACGCTCGGCCACCAGGGCCGAGCACTTTCCCCGAGCGAGGTAGAGCGATGAGCACGATGACGATCAGCCCCCACACCATGGGTCGCGGCACGATGCCCGTCCGGGTCCGCCTGACCCGCCGCGGTCGCGCGGTCCTGACGCTGACCTTCCTGGGCGTGCTGCTGGCCCTGATGCTGACGGTCGGCGGCTCCTGGGCCACGGCCACGCTCACCGACGGGGGCGGCACCACCGAGCCGGTGGGAGTCGTCGAGGTGCAGACGGGCGACACGCTGTACGACATCGCGGCCTCGGTCGCCGCGCCGGGCGAGGTCCGTGAGATGGTGCTGCGGATCCAGGAGCTCAACTCCCTCCCGGGTGCCGAGATCTCCGTAGGTCAGCGCCTGGCCGTTCCCCGCGGCTGAGCCCGGCCCGTCCGCCACGGGCCGCTTGCGGCGCAGACGGTCTCCTCGACCCAGACCGGCAGCGCCAGGGGAGAAGTGGGGTGGGTTCCGTCCGGACGGAGCCCACCCCCTTCGCACGTCCGGGGGCCGTCGGTCGCCTCAGCAGCGCGCCGCGCCCGCCGCGAGCAGCCACTGGGCCGCGGCGTAGGTCAGCATCACGGCGCGTTCCGCCCAGGGGGCCGGACCGTCGAGGACGAAGGTGCGCGCGCCGAGCACCCCGTCGCTCATGAGGAAGAGCACCCCGCCCGCCGCGAGCCGTGAGCGAGCCCCACTGGGCAGGTCGTCGTCCAGGTGCGTGGCGGCGGCTGCGGCGGCGATGAGCAGGGCGGCGTACGCCGCGACGGGCGCGCCCAGTCCCGGCTCCCGGCGGGCCGCAGCGTGCGCGAGCAGCGGACCCAGCGACGTCCCCACGGCGAGCACGGCGAGGGGCAGCGGCCCCACCGGTGGCTGGTGCGAGCGGTGGCGCAGCAGCCCGGCGAGGCACGCGGCGTGGCCGGCGGCGAAGGAGCCGAGGCCGAGGAGGAAGGGCCGTCGACCCTCGCCGAGCAGGGCGACGTCGCCGGCCCAGCCGGCGACGAGGGCGACCCTCATGTGGCGGATGAGCGGGCCGTCAGGTCGCGCAGCGAGCTGTCGCGCAGCCAGGGGCACGAGGGTCGGCTTGGTGACTCGCCGCGCGCGTCGCGCCCACGGCTCCGGTCGCCCGGCGAGCCAGGCGTCGGTCATCGTCACGGCGAGCGGGTGGCCCATGCGCGCAGTCTGGCGGCACCAGGGGCTCAGCGTCGGCCGGACAGCGCCGGCACCGCTTCGGCCACGCGCAGCGCGGTGGTCGGTCCGGTGGTCGTCACCGTGCCTGCGACGGGGCGGGAGGGGCCGCCGTCGAGCGACCAGGTCGCACCCCAGGTGACCACCACGCGGTGCCGCACGGTGACGCGGGCGTCGGCGTAGCGGTGCACCACGTCCTTGCTCGGGTACGGCGCCCCCGCCGTGCCGGTGGTCGCAGCCGTTCCATCGCCGAACTCCCACCGGAACGACTCCGGAGCGATGTCGAGGCGCACCGACCGGCCCAGGATCGACACCGTCCGCGAGAACCCGTCGGCCTCCGCGAAGAAGATCGTGTCGAAGTTGACCAGCGTCTTGTCTCCCGGCTGCGTCACCGACCTCAGCTCCGGCACCGGGATCCTTCGGAAAGCCTCTAGCACCATCGCGTCGGTCACCTGCGGGGGAGCCGGTGCTGCGCCCGCCGCGGCGGGGGGTCCCGTGCCCGAGCAGACGAAGCCGCCCGGCGTCTCGCTGGTCGGGGTCACGGTCCACTGGCGGTACTGAGTCGATCCGGGTTCGCACGTGCTGGTTGGGCATACCGGGGCGCCCGTCACAGCGTTGTAGGCGCCGGAGTCACATGCGGTCCGATACTCGACGCGGATGGACGGAGTCTGCGTGCGGACATCCCTCGAGTCTTCCCTGGCTGTCGCGGCGGGACGGCTAAGTGGTGGGGCGATGCTCGATTGTGTGGTTGTTTGGCTCCAAATGTCGTACTGGTCGCCCCCGCCTCTCACACCGGTGCCGTCATTGGCGAAAGCCGGTGAAGTTGCGAGAGCCGCTAGTAGCACGGCCGTAAATAGGAACTCGCCCCTCATGACTCCGGGTCCAGAGCGCCGACAACCCAGCCGTCCTCCCAGGAGAGCTGAAAGGCTTTCAGGACGTTCTTTCGACCAGGAAAACGCTTCGGCTGAGCGTCCTCGCTCTCTACGAATATCTGTGGCTGATAGTTCACCGATGCATCAACGAAAGCGATTCCAGCTCTCGTTCCGTAGTACCGAAATCTGAAGGGTGTCCAGCCGCCCCCGTCGATTCGGCCACCGTCGGCGTAGGTCTTGTCGATCCCGTCGGCAATGCTCAAGCAGCGAGTACAACTACTCGCGAAGGTGTTTCGGAACCCCGTGGTGTCTCCGGTTGAACCGGCGTAGCTCATTGATTCGAGGAACCACTTCACAGCGGCTGTGGCGCCAGCCTCTGTCCGCTCACGCACGGCCGCTGGGCGCGATGGTGCGCGTGGTGGCGGCTCGGACGCGGTCGTCTCGGACGGCGCAGTCGGCGGAGGGTCGCTGGCTTGAGGGGCGCCGCCGCAGGCGGCGAGGAGTGGCAGGAGCAGCGCGGCGGCCAGGGTCTGGCGCGGTCGTCGCATCGTTCACCGTCCCGAGTCTGGAGAGGTCGACGGGACGGTAACTACCCGAGCCGTGCTCGCGCTACACCCCCCGTGCCGACCTGTGGACAACTGGTGTCGCCGCAGGTCAGCGGGGTGGGGCGGGTGGTGCGGATGTGATCAGGCGCGGTGCCGTGGGGCGCTCCGCCCCGGAGGGCCGGCGGCGTCACGGTCGGCCGCGACCCGGTTGCGCAGCAGTCCGACGAGGGCGGCGTACAGCGCGGCCACCGCGCCGAGCGAGCTGGCGACGAGCAGCAGCCAGGAGCCCGTGGCCGGCTCGGCGTCGCGCAGCGCGCGGCCCTGCGTGACGGCGGCGGCGACGAGGCCGACCCACACCAGGAGCGGGAGCGCGACGCGGGCGGCACGGCGTACGCGGGGGCTCACGGGACCTGATTGTGCGCCACCGGACCGCCGGCACGCCCGTCGCGGTCCACAGGCCGGCTCGGGAGGACGTGCTGCGGGGTCGCGACGGGCCGCGCACGCCCTGCGCCCGGAGCTCATCGAGCTCGTCGACCAAGGTGGGCGGCCCACCGTTTCGGATCGGTACGAGCCGCTGACCTGGGGCGATGGCGACGGCCGTGACGCTCGGCGGTGGTCCGCGAACGGGCCGCGTCGGATCGTGGGCGCGCCACGGTTGCGCCGTCGGGGGACCGCGGTCTACGGTTCACAACATCTAGTACTTACACCGCTGTGGTTATCCACATCTTGGGTCACAGGCAGCGGGGGTTTCCCCACAGACACGAGCTCGTCGTCCACACGGAATCCACAGCCCGACCCCCATGTTCTACCCACGAGAGGAGCGAGTCGCGTGCACTGTCCGTTCTGTCGGGACAAGGACACGCGGGTCCTGGACTCGCGGGTCGCGGAGGACGGCTGCTCCATCCGTCGGCGTCGCGCGTGCTCGTCGTGCGAGAAGCGGTTCACCACCGTCGAGCAGATGCAGCTGACGGTGGTCAAGCGCAGCGGCGCGACCGAGCCGTTCACGCGCGAGAAGGCCGTGGCCGGCGTGCGCAAGGCGTGCAAGGGCCGTCCGGTGGGCGAGGACGACCTCGCCCGTCTGGGGCAGAAGGTGGAGGAGGCGCTGCGACAGGCCGGCTGGGCGGAGGTGCCGGCCCACGAGGTGGGTCTGGCGATCCTCGGTCCGCTGCGCGAGCTCGACGCCGTCGCCTACCTGCGGTTCGCGAGCGTCTACAAGGCCTTCACGAGCGCCGACGACTTCGAGGCCGAGATCGTCGCCCTGCGCGAGGAGCACCGGCAGCGGGAGACGGCCGAACGGGAGCCCGACCTTGTCGGTGCTCGCGGCTTGACTGGCGACGGGCCCCGTCAGCCACGACCTCAGCCCACGGGCTGACCACGATCAGCCCCGTGCGTTGTGGGGAAGCAGCGCGCGGGGCCACCAACGCCGCCGGACGGTTCCGGCGACCAGCACGACAGCACCACCAGCAGCACAGCGGGTCGAGACACCAACAGGGAGCAGGGGAAAGACATGACCGAGACCGTGAGCACCGGCAGCGCACGTGGCCGCCGCAAGTCCACCGGGATGAAGATCGAGCAGATCTTCTCGACCCCCGGCGTGCACCCCTACGACGAGCTGACCTGGGAGCGTCGCGACGTCGTCCAGACCAACTGGAAGACCGGCGCGACGGTCTTCGAGCAGCGCGGCGTCGAGTACCCCGACACCTGGAGCGTCAACGCCTCCACCATCGTCACGACGAAGTACTTCCGCGGCGCCGTCGGCACCGACGCCCGCGAGTGGAGCCTCAAGCAGCTCATCGACCGCGTCGTCGGGCAGTACGTCAAGGGCGGCCGCGACAACGGCTACTTCGCCACCGAGGCCGACGCCGAGGTCTTCGAGCACGAGCTCACCTGGCTGCTGGTCCACCAGTACTTCTCGTTCAACTCCCCGGTCTGGTTCAACGTCGGCACGCAGAGCCCGCAGCAGGTCAGCGCGTGCTTCATCCTCTCCGTCGACGACTCGATGGACTCGATCCTCAACTGGTACAAGGAGGAGGGGTTCATCTTCAAGGGCGGCTCCGGCGCCGGCCTCAACCTCTCCCGCATCCGCTCCTCCAAGGAGCTGCTCTCCTCCGGCGGCACCGCCTCGGGCCCCGTCTCCTTCATGCGCGGCGCCGACGCCTCCGCCGGCACCATCAAGTCGGGCGGCGCGACGCGTCGCGCGGCCAAGATGGTCGTGCTCGACGTCGACCACCCCGACATCGAGGAGTTCGTGACGACCAAGGCGCGCGAGGAGGACAAGATCCGCGCGCTGCGCGACGCCGGCTTCGACATGGACCTCGGCGGCGACGACATCACCTCGGTGCAGTACCAGAACGCCAACAACTCGGTCCGCGTCAGCGACGAGTTCATGCGCGCCGTCGAGGACGGCACCGACTTCGGCCTGCGCTCGCGCTCCACCGGTGAGGTGATCGAGACCGTCGACGCCCGCGACCTGTTCACGAAGATCAGCCAGGCCGCCTGGGAGTGCGCCGACCCGGGCCTGCAGTACGACGACACGATCAACGACTGGCACACCAACCCCGAGACCGGCCGCATCACCGCGTCCAACCCGTGCTCGGAGTACATGTCGCTCGACAACTCCTCGTGCAACCTGGCCTCGCTCAACCTGATGAAATTCCTCAAGGACGACGACACCTTCGACGCCGTCCGGTTCGCGCAGGCCGTCGAGCTGATCATCACCGCGATGGACATCTCGATCTGCTTCGCCGACTTCCCGACCGAGCCGATCGGCGAGACCACCCGCAACTACCGCCAGCTGGGCATCGGCTACGCCAACCTCGGCGCGCTGCTCATGGCCATGGGCCTGGGCTACGACTCCGACGGTGGTCGGGCGATGGCCGCGACCATCACCTCGTTGATGACCGGCACCTCCTACAAGCGCTCGGCCGAGCTCGCCGGCGTCGTCGGCCCGTACGCCGGCTACGCCCGCAACGCCGACGCCCACAAGCGCGTCATGCGCAAGCATCAGGCGGCCAACGACACCGTGCGCACGCTCCACGTCGCCGACGCGGCCGTGCACAAGATCGCCACCAAGGCGTGGGACGACGTGCAGAAGCTGGGCGAGAAGCACGGCTTCCGCAACGCCCAGGCCTCGGTGCTCGCACCCACCGGCACCATCGGCTTCATGATGGACTGCGACACGACCGGCATCGAGCCCGACTTCTCGCTGGTCAAGTTCAAGAAGCTCGTCGGTGGCGGCTCCATGCAGATCGTCAACCAGACGATCCCGCGGGCGCTGAAGAAGCTCGGCTACGCCGAGGAGACCATCGAGGCGATCGTCGAGTTCATCGCCGAGAACGGCCACGTCGTCGACGCCCCCGGCCTCAGGACCGAGCACTACGAGATCTTCGACACCGCGATGGGGGCCCGCGCCCTCAAGCCGATGGGCCACGTCCGCATGATGGCGGCCTGCCAGCCGTTCCTGTCGGGTGCGATCTCCAAGACCGTCAACCTGCCCGAGACGGCCACGGTCGAGGAGATCGAGGACGTCTACCTGCAGAGCTGGAAGCTCGGCCTCAAGGCGACCGCGATCTACCGCGACAACTGCAAGGTCGGCCAGCCCCTGTCCGACGGCAAGTCCGACCAGGCCAAGAAGGACCAGGGCCAGACGGTCGCCGAGCCCGAGGCCAAGGTCGTC
Source organism: Nocardioides marmoraquaticus (assembly GCF_054777915.1). NCBI lineage: Bacteria > Bacillati > Actinomycetota > Actinomycetes > Propionibacteriales > Nocardioidaceae > Nocardioides > Nocardioides marmoraquaticus. The sequence goes on from NZ_BAAHAA010000007.1 coordinate 53,650, forward strand.
GAGGTGCACAAGCCGCTGCGCAAGCGGCTGCCCAAGAGCCGCGTCGCCAAGACCACGTCGTTCACCGTCGGTGGCGCCGAGGGCTACATGACCTCCGGTGCCCACCCCGACGGCGAGCTGGGCGAGATCTTCCTCAAGCTCGGCAAGCAGGGCTCGACCCTGGCCGGCGTGATGGACGCGTTCTCGATCGCGGTCAGCATCGGCCTGCAGTACGGCGTGCCGCTCGAGACCTACGTCTCGAAGTTCACCAACCTGCGCTTCGAGCCGGCCGGCATGACCGACGACCCCGACGTGCGGATGAGCCAGTCGATCATGGACTACATCTTCCGCCGCCTGGCGCTCGACTACCTGCCGTTCGACGAGCGCTCGATGCTCGGCATCTACTCCGCCGAGGAGCGCCAGCGCCACCTCGAGACCGGTTCCTACGAGCCCATCGAGGAGACCGGGTCGGCCAGCGAGCTCACGATCGCCGAGCTGCCCGCGAAGGCGCCCGCCGCCGAGACCGCCACGACCGCGCAGGTCGAGGCGATCGCCGAGCAGAAGGCCAAGCCCGCCCCGGGCGACGCCCACACCTCGGCCGAGCTGCTGGAGAAGATCACCGGCACCGCCGTCGACTCCCCGCTGTGCATGACCTGCGGCACCAAGATGCGTCCCGCCGGGTCCTGCTACGTCTGCGAGGGTTGCGGCTCCACCAGCGGCTGCAGCTGATCGACGCGACGATGCCCCCGTCCCTCCGGGCGGGGGCATCGTGCTGTCCGGGGTCGAGCGCCGGGAGGGTCAGTGGTCGAGCAGGGCGCTCGGCACGATGGTGACGTCGAACGGCACGGTCGCCACGAACGCCTCGTCGCCGCTCACCGCGGCCCGCTCGACGTACGCCTCGTCGCGCAGCTCCCCACACCGTCACGCTCGGCGTGGCCGGGTCGACCACCCAACAACGCGCAGCCCGCCGCCTCGAAGCGGGACTCCTTCAGCGTCAGGTCGCGGCGTCGACACACGACCAGGTCGGGCTGCATCACGGTGTCGTCGGCCAGCGCGACGTCGAAGGGCGCGAGCAGCACCTCGAGGTCATCGAGACAGGCCGCTCGCAGCCGCAGGTACAGCTCGCCGACCACCGTCTGGTGACGCTCACCGGGCGCAGGCGTCACGACCAGGGCACGGGTCAGCGGTCTGCTGCGAGGCAGCGCGGTCACAGGGCCCATGGTGCCTCAGGCGGCGGCGAGGTCGTCCGGTGCGACGGCCACGACCTCGCGGTCGTCGGCCACGTGCACCGGCTCGCAGCGCAGTCCCGCCGCCCGCGCGCCGGAGTACAGCTGGGCTGCGATCCGGCGGTCGGCGTCGGTCAGGCCCGACGCCCCGGGACGCGAGATGAGGAAGGCAACGCCGTCGACGCCGTCGAGGTGGGAGGCCAGGCCGCCGACCATGTCGCAGAGGGCGGCCACCTCCTTGGGCCTCGGCAGCCGCCCGTCGCCGTCGCCCACCTGGGTGAGCTGGGGCAGGGGAGCGCCGCGGTCGTCGACCAGGCAGATCCAGATGCTGTGCGACGCGAAGCCGAGGGGGCGCATGAGCAGCTCCCACATCGTCTGCACGTCGGCCTGGGTGTCGAGTCGGAGGGCGTCGAGCCGGTCCTTGATGTCGTCCATGACGAGCAGCCTGCGACGGATCGGGGGCGGCTCCGGGGTTCTCCACAGGGCAATCGCGACCGACGTGACCGTGACGACCCGGGAGGGTCAGGGGTGCCTGGGTACCTTCCAGCCCGTGGAGATGATCTACGGGTCGAAGCGAGGCCCGGTCCGAGCCGAGGACCTGCCCGAGCACTACCCCTGGCCCGAGCGGGGCGGAGCGGCGTACGTGCGGGCGATGATGGTCTGCACCCTCGACGGGGCCGCGGCCGGTGCCGACGGGCTCAGCGGGTCGGTGTCCGGCGACGCCGACGGCGAGGTCTTCACCGCCGTACGCCGCTTCGCCGACGCGGTGCTGGTGGGCGGGGGCACCCTCAAGGCGGAGGAGTACGGCCCGCTGCGCTCCACCCCGGAGGACGCCGACACGCGCCGAGCGGCCGGGCAGGCCGAGGCGCCGGTCATCGTCGCGGTGTCGGGCTCGCTCGACCTGCCGCTCGGCGACGACGGCTTCACCGCGTCCGCGGTGCGGCCGATCGTGTTCACACCCGCGAGCGCCGACCCCGACAAGCTGGCGCGGGTGCGCGAGCGGTGCGAGGTGGTGCAGGCCGATGGTGACGAGGTCACCGTCGAGTGGGTCGTCGAGCAGCTCGTGGCACGCGGGCTGTGGCGCATCGTGTGCGAGGGCGGCCCGTCACTGCTGCGTGACGCGGCGGCGGCCGGGCTCGTCGACGAGGCCGACCTGACGTTCTCGCCGATGTTCGTCGGCACCGAGAAGACGCCGCCGACCGACATGCTGGGCGAGGCCCGCGCCTACGAGCTGGCGCACGTGCTCACGGCCGACGGCTTCCTGATGTCGCGTTACGTCAGGGAGCAGGCGTCGTGATCACCCTGCGCGCCCTCGCCGACCTCGTGGCCGAGCACGGCGAGCACCTCGACCACACGGTGGAGCCCTTCCGGGTCGGCCAGCGCGAGCTCGACACCGACGCCCGTCCGGCCCTCATGGGCATCGTCAACATGTCGCAGGACTCCTGGTACCGGGAGAGCGTGGCCGCCTCCCACGGGGCCGCCGTGCGGCGCGGGCTCGTGCTCGCGGCCCAGGGCGCCGACATCGTCGACATCGGCGCCGAGTCGGTCGTCGACACCGCCGAGCGCGTCGGTGCCGACGAGCAGAGCCGCGTGCTGGTGCCGGTCATCGAGGAGCTCACCGCCGCCGGCGTCGGGGTCTCCGTCGAGAGCTACCAGCCGACCACCGTCAAGGCCTGCCTGGCGGCCGGGGCCCAGGTGCTCAACCTGACGGGCTCGGCCGACGACGAGGAGATGTTCGGGCTGGCGGCCGAGCACGGCGCCTCGCTCGTGCTGTGCCACATCGTCGGCAACCACGCCCGGGACCTGACCGACGCGACGCAGGCCCGGGTGGCGGCGGACCCGTTCCCCGAGATGCTCGAGCAGTTCGAGCGGCGCCTCCAGCACGCCCGCAGCCTCGGCGTGCGCAGCGTCGCGGTCGACCCGGGCATCGGCTTCGGCTTCTCGTGGCTGCCGTCCGCGCGAGAGCGCGCGCGCTACCAGGCCGTCGCGCTGCTGCAGACCTTCCGGCTGCGCTCGCTGGGCGTCCCCGTGTGCCACGCCCTGCCGAGCGCGATGGACATCTTCGGCGAGGAGGTCCGCAGCGGCGAGGGCTTCTTCGCCGTCCTGGCCTCCCTCGGCCAGACCGGCATCCACCGCACCCACGAGGTGCCACGCGTCAAGGCCGTCCTCGACGCCATGGCCGACCTGTCGGCCACCCCGCCGCCCGCACCCACCGACTGACCGGCAGGGTGGGGGCATAGCCTCCGACCCCGCCTTCTCCGCGCTGTCCCACCTCGAGTGCTCCCGCACCGGGGCGACGTACGACGCCGGCGTGGTGCAGGGGCTGAGCGAGGTCGGGGCGCCGCTGCTGGCGCGATACGACCTCGGCTCGGTGACGGTCACCCGCGAGGAGGTCGCGGCGCGGCCGCCCGACTTGTGGCGCTACCACGAGGTGCTGCCCGTGCGCGACCCCGCGCACGTCACGACGCTGGGGGAGGGCATGACGCCGCTGCTGGCGATGCCGACGTACGGCGCGGCGATCGGCGTGCCCGGACTGCTCGTCAAGGACGAGGGCGCGCTCCCGACCGGCAGCTTCAAGGCCCGCGGCGCCGCCGTCGGGGTGAGCCGGGCCCGCGAGCTCGGCGTGCGGGCCGTCGCGATGCCGACCAACGGCAACGCCGGCGCCGCGTGGTCGTCGTACGCCGCTCGCGCCGGCCTGCGCAGCCTCGTGGTGATGCCGGAGGACGCCCCGCGGATCACCCGGCGCGAGTGCGTCGCCGCGGGGGCCGAGCTCTACCTCGTCGACGGCCTGATCAACCACGCCGGCGCACTGGTGAAGGACGCCGTGGCGCGGCGCGAGGGCTACCAGGAGGTCTCGACGCTGAAGGAGCCCTACCGCATCGAGGGCAAGAAGACGATGGGCTACGAGATCGCCGAGCAGCTCGGCTGGCGCACGCCCGACGTCATCCTCTACCCGGCCGGCGGCGGCGTCGGGCTGATCGGTATCCACAAGGCGATGCAGGAGATGCGCGAGCTCGGCTGGCTCGCGGGAGACCTGCCGCGCCTGGTGGCGGTGCAGTCGACGGGCTGCCCGCCGATCGTCGAGGCGTTCCGTGCCGGCCTGGAGGACAGCACGCTCGTCGACGGCACCCACACGCTGGCGTTCGGCATCAACGTGCCGAAGGCGCTCGGCGACTTCCTGGTGCTGCGGGCGGTGCGCGAGAGCGGCGGCACCGCGGTCGCGATCGACGACGACACCATCCTGGCCGAGGTCAAGGCGTTCGCGGAGGCCGAGGGCAGCTGGATCTGCCCCGAGGGTGCAGCCTGCCTCGCCGCGGCGCGAGAGCTGCGCGAGAGCGGCTGGATCGGCGGTGCCGAGCGGGTGGTCGTGCTCAACACCGGCTCGGGACTGATCTACCCCGACACCGTGACCGCCGACGTGCCGACGCTGTCGCGCGACGGCGAGGTTCCAGCGCGCCCGTGACGACCGCTCAGCGCCCGGGCATCAGTCGACGAGGGCGCGGGCGTAGCGACGGCGGTAGGCCCGCTGGGCCAGGACCAGCCCCGGGAAGGCCGCTCGCCAGACCGCCCGACCGGGTCGGGTGAGCGAGCGGACGGTCAGCCACACCTGGTCGGCGGCGTCGCGGTGGACCACGAAGGCTTCCTCGCCGCTGACCGGGTGGCCCGGTCGGGTGCCGTAGGCGAACCCACGGCGGTCGGTCGCGACGTGCACCGCCACCACCCGCGCGGGTTCGCGCACCGAGACCGGGCCGAGTCGAGCGACCAGCAGCACGTCGCAGCCGGCGCGAGCCGGGCCCGGCGGCAGCACGTCGAAGCCGCTGCGGGTCTTGACGGCCCAGGCGAGCACGGCGTCGCCGGCGCGCTCGAAGGAGTCGGCGCCGTGGCCGATCCGCCAGGTGTCCTCGAGCCGGCGGTACGTTGGTGGGGTAGCGGGCCAGTCAGCGAGATCGGGGCGGGTCGCGCCGACGTCGTCGTACGTCAGCCGGTCACCCATGGCCCCTTCTCACTGCCGCACGCCCACGCCCGGGCCGACGTCGGTGCCGGTGTAGTAGAAGACGGCGAGCACGATCACCCACGAGACCCAGAACGGGATGACGAAGGGGAGCATCCGGGCGATGACGGTGCCGAGGCCGGCCTCGGGCTCGTAGCGCTTCAGCAGCACCAGGAAGATCCAGATGTAGGGGTTCATCGGGGTGATGACCTGGGTGGCGGAGTCGCCGACGCGGAAGGCGGCCTGCACGAAGCCCGGCTCGAAGCCGAGCAGCGCGAAGAGCGGCACGAAGACGGCGCCGACGAGGGTCCACATCGAGGAGCCGCTGACGATGAAGAGGTTGAGCAGCGAGCACAGCAGGATGAAGCCGATGATCGCGGCGAAGCCGGTCAGGCCGATCGCCTCCAGGCCCTCGGCGCCGTTGACGGCCAGCACCGAGCCGAGGTTGGACCAGGTGAAGAGCGCGATGAACTGGCCCAGCATGAAGGCCAGCACGATGAACGGCGACATGTCCTTGATGCCGCGGCCCATCACGGCGGGCACGTCGGCGGCGCTCTTGAGCGAGCCGCTGACGAAGCCGTAGACCAGCGCGGGGCCGAGGAAGAGCACGAAGACGATGAACACCGTCGAGTCGAGCAGTGGCGACTCGGGCAGGAAGGCACCGTCGTCGTTGCGCCACGGCGATCCGCCGGGGAGGACGGCCGCGACGATGACGACGGAGAGCACGAGGAAGACGACCCCGGCGAGACGTACGCCGCGCCGCTCGGCCGCGGTGAGCTCCGGGGCGAGGTCGGTCGAGTGGGTGCGCAGCGCGGAGGCGACCTCCTCGTCGTCGTGCTGCGTCGGCGAGGGCTCGTCGTCGGCCTCGGTCATCTCGGTCGGCACCTGCTCGCGCACCAGCCGCGGCTCGACGACCCGGTCGATGATGAGGCCGGCCACGCCGGCGAGCACGAACGACGACACCAGGTTGAAGTAGAAGTTCGACACCGGGGTCACGGCCGCGCCGGCCACCGACTCGGGCAGGCCGGCGGTCACGGCGGTCGTGATGCCCGCGAAGAGGGCGTCGAGGCTGGTGACGACGGGGGACGTCGAGTAGCCGGCGCCGGCGGCGGCGAAGCCCCCGACGAGACCGGCGACCGGGTGGCGGCCCGCCGCCTTGAAGACCATCGCCGCCAGCGGGGGGACCACGATGAACGCCGCGTCCGACATCACCGAGGCGGTCACGCCCACCAGTCCCACGGCGTACGGCAGCAGCCAGCGCGGCGCCGAACCGAGGGTGATGCGGATGGTGGCGGCGAGCAGGCCGGTGCGCTCGGCGACGCTGACGGCGAGCAGGATCGTCACCACCGTCAGCAGCGGGGGGAACCCGATGAAGTTGGCGCCGAGGTTGACCGTCAGCCAGCTCAGTCCCTCGCCGGTGAACAGGCCGCGCACCGCGGTGGTCTCGTCGCTGCCGGGCACGGTGACCGTCGTGCCGGTGAGCTGCAGCACCGTCGAGAGCACCCCGACGAGGAGGAACAGCCCGAGGAACAGCAAGAACGGGTCGGGCAGCTTGTTGCCGAGCCGCTCGATGCCGGCGAGCATCCGGTCGGTGCGGGTCGTCGTCGCTGCAGCCATGGGTCCTCCCGGGAGGGTGCTGGGTCAGGTGCGGTCGAAGTAGGTCGGCACGTCGACGGCACCCCCGGCCGCCTCGAAGTCGTCGCGCACGGCGGTCCGGAACGCGTCGTCGTGCAGGTAGTCGAGCGCCACCCCGGCGAGCGCGTACGCCGCGTCGGCGACGACGCGGTCGGCCGTCGGGCTCACCGCGGCCTGCGCGAACTCGTGGGTGTGCAGCGACACGTCCCCCTCGCTCACCTTGACCATCGCGTGCACGCCGGGCACCCGGAACGAGACGTTGCCGAAGTCGGTCGACCCGGCGAACAGGCTCGGCAGCACCCCCGGCGGCAGCACCGGGTGGCCGCGCTCGGCGTAGCGGCGCGACCAGGCGGCGGCCAGCGGCGCGTTGGTGCGGATCGGCAGGTAGGCGGGGGCCTCGTCCCAGGTCAGCTCGACGCCGCAGCCCGTCATCAGCGCCGCGCCGTGAACGATGTCGGCGACGCGGTCGGACAGGATGCCGAGGGTCTCCGGGTACTCGCTGCGCAGGTAGAACAGCACCTCGGCGCGCTCGGGGATGACGTTGGGCCGCTCGCCGCCGTCGGTGACCACCCCGTGCACCCGGTCGGTGGGCGGCATCTGCTGGCGGTGCAGCGCGACGCCGGTGTAGGTCAGGTGCACTGCGTCGAGGGCGTTGCGACCCATGAAGGGCTGCGCCGAGGCGTGCGAGGCGGTGCCGTGGAAGGTCGCCCGCAGCTGACGGCGGCCGAGGAAGACCGGCGCCGCGACGTCGTAGCCGAAGGGGTGCACCATCGCCGCCGCGTCGACGCCGTCGAAGGCGCCCTCGCGGGCCATCAGCTCCTTGCCGCCCCCGCCCTCCTCGGCCGGCGTGCCGAGCCACACCACGCGGCCGGGCAGCCGGTCGCCGAGCGCGGCGAGGGCGAGGAACGCGCCGACACCGGCGGTGGCGATGACGTTGTGGCCGCAGGCGTGGCCCAGGCCGGGGAGGGCGTCGTACTCCGACAGCACGGCGACGGTCGGGCCGTCGGGATCCCCGACCACCGCCTCGAGCGCGGTCGCGACGCCGTACGCCGCGCGGGTGACGGCGATGCCGTGGCCCTCGACGAGGCGGGCGAGCGCGTCGGCCGAGCGGTGCTCCTCGAAAGCCGCCTCGGGGTGGGTGGCGAGGTCGTGCGAGGTGGTCACGAGCGCGTCGGTCAACGCCCCGACGGCCTGCGCCACCTCGCGCAGCAGTGCCTCGGGCGCGCCGGGGGAGTCGGGGACGGGTGCGACCGCACCGGCGGCACGGGCCTCGGTCTCGGCGCCCAGCTGCTGCAGCAGGAAGGGGTCGACGGGGCGGGGCTCGGTCACGCCGGTGGTCTCCTCGCGTCGGGACGCCCGTGGTCAGCCCCGGGGGCCTGCCACGGATCGGACGAACGTAGCAGTGCGTACCCCTCCGCGAGCGCCGAGCGCACCACCCCCAGCGCCCGGCGGTCGGACGGCAGCCAGTCGACGTCGCCGAGCTCGTCGACCGCGAGCCACCGCAGCTCGTCGTGGCTGTCGCCCGCGCGCGGGGCGCCGGCGTCGAGCGTCGCGACGAGGAGCCGCAGCTCGAGGGCGTCGGAGATCGGCCAGGGCCGGCCGGCGTCGGTCAGCTCGCGGACCGCTCGCACGGTGCACCCCAGCTCCTCGGCGACCTCGCGCACCAGCGCCTCGCCCCACGTCTCGCCCGCCTCGACCTTGCCGCCGGGGAACTCCCACCGGGCCTGCGGTGGCGTGGTCCGTCGGGCCGCCAGCACGCGGAGGCCGTCGCCGTGGTCGGCGACGACGACCGCCCCGACCACGGTGCGTCGGGGCGGGGGGCCGGCCGGTGGGGTCACGGACGCCAGCATCGCAGGCGTCGGGCACGTCGACGGGCGCGCGTCAAGCGCTTCGTAACAAGAGGCACGAAACCGGCGAAACCGTCCTATACCGGTTTGGACTAATGCTGCTAAACGTGCCAAATGGTGCGAACACGCTTCTTACGGTCGTCGAAGTCTCAGGGGGAGGGAACCCATGTCTGCCACCGTCACCACCACCCGCACGCGCCGCCTCGTCGGCGGCCCGTTGGCCGCCGCCGTCGTGGCCGCCACCGTCTCGCTCGTCCCGACGTCGGCGTCCGCCGCCGACCGCTCGGTGCTCGACGTCTCCAGCTCCGACGACGACGTCACCCTGTCGACGGCCGTCACCACGGTGCTCCACCTCCTCGGCAGCAGCACCGAGTACGTCTTCGAGGACTCCGAGGGTCGCACCTGGCGACTGCAGGACCGCCGTACCTCGATCGGCGCCCTCGTCGCCCCGCTGACCTTCGACGCCGACCGGCCGACGGAGGCGTTCGACGACGTGCGCTTCCCGGCGGGCCTCAGCGAGAAGATCCCCGACGGCGCCTACGACGTCACGGCCGTGACGACGCTGAGGACCCTCCTCGGCAGCATCCCGCTGTCCTCCGCCAGCGTGGGGACCACCATCGACCGCTTCACCTCGCCGTCGGCGCCGCGTGCGGTGTCGCTGCAGGAGGCCGGCCAGCAGGTGGTCTCGTGGCTCGCGCCCGCCGAGACCGGCGGCACCCCGATCACGGCGTACGTCGTGCGGCTCTTCGGCGCCGACGGACAGATCGGCGACGACGTCGTGCTCGGTCCCGACGCGCTCGAGTACGTCGTCCCGCAGCTGACGGTGCAGCTCACCCGTGTCGTGGTGGTCGCCCGCAACGCCGTCGACGACAGCCTCCCGGGCTCGGTGGCCCCGGCCGGCACGATCCTCCAGCCGGCCGGTGCGCCCACCGCGCCCTCGGCCACGCACGGCGACCAGAGCGCCACGGTCAGCTGGACCGCCCCGGCCGCGGGCCCGACCCCGTTGATGTACGCCGTCACCGCGACGCCGGGCGGTGCGACCTGCTCGACGGCGTCGACCAGCTGCACCGTGCGCGGCCTCGACAACGGCACGCCCTACACCTTCACCGTCTCCTCGCTCCTGCCGGAGGGTGCGGCCTCGAGCCCGACCGCGCCGGTCGTCCCCTCCACCGTGCCGGGCTCGACGGGTCCGCTCGGCGCGAGCAGCGTCGGATCCGAGACCGCCACCCTGCGCTGGACAGCGCCGCAGAGCAACGGTGGCTCGGCCGTCACGGGCTACGTCGTGACCGTCGCCGGACGGACCCTCGAGACCGCCCGCACCGAGCTCTCCCTCACCGGCCTGACGGAGAGGACGAGCTACACCGCCGAGGTCGTGGCGAAGAACGCCAACGGCTCCGGCACGACCCCGGCCACGGCCACCTTCACGACCGCGGCGACCCCGCCGCTGAAGGCAGCCGTGTGGTCCAGGGCCAAGCGCAGCGGCTCCAAGGCCGCGCTGGTCAAGGTCGACCTCAACCGCGCCGGCACGGTCGCGGTGCGGGTCGTGCGCGGCACGCTGGTCGCCAGCCGCACCGTCGCGCTCGGCAGCGCGCCGACGTGGGTCTCGGTGCCGGTGAGCACGAAGACCAGGAAGCTGCTCGACGGCAAGCGGGTGTCGCTCCAGGTGCGCGCCACGAACCCGACGGCGACCCTGGCCAGCAAGTCCGGGACCGTCAGGCGCTGAGGAGGGCGCGGGTAGCGTCGGTCGCGTGACCGGCGCCCCCGACCCGCTCGAGCAGGTGCTGGCCGACCTCGCCCCCGACCCGGGAGGCGAGGTCGCGCCCTACGAGCAGGTACGCCGATCGCTCGCGGCCGCCGTCGCCGACGGCGTGCTGCCCGTCGGCACCCGGATGCCGACGGTCCGCGGCCTCGCCGTGCGGCTCGGCCTCGCGGCGGGCACGGTCGCCCGCGCCTACCGCGAGCTCGAGGCCGACGGCGTCGTACGCACCGAGGGGCGCAAGGGCACCTTCGTCGGCGACGCCGCCCCGACCGACGCGGAGGCGGCCGCGGCCGCAGCGTCGTACGCCGCCCTCGCGCGGCGCCGCGGGCTCAGCCTCGCCGAGGCGCAGGGTCTGCTCGGGGAGCACTGGGGCCCGGCCTGACCCTCGCCCCGGTCCGGCAGGATGGCCGCGTGAGCGACGAGCGAGCACCCCAGGGCCTGGTCTTCCCGGCCGACGACGAGGGGCGACGCAGCACCTCCGCACTGGGCCGGGCGGTGGTCGCCGACGCCCTGCGCACCGCCGATCCGGCAGGGTCGGCCGCAGCCGCCGCGGAGCCGTCGTGGCGCTCGGGCTACCTCGCCCACCTGCGCCGCCTCGTCGAGGCGGGCCTCGTCGCGCCGGGAGCCTGGACGACCGTCGCGCAGGACGGCCTGGCCTCGCTGCACGAGCGGATGCGGGTCGCCACGCCCGACGGCGACGTCGAGCTCGCAGCCTGGCCCGACGACCTCGGCGGCGGCCCGGCCGCCACGGAGGAGGTGCACGGCACCGCCGAGCCGGTGACCGAGCTGGTGCTGCCCTACCGCGGCGAGCGCCTGCGCGGCGACGCGCTGCGCCGACGGGTCGACGCGTGGGTGGCCGACGGCGTCGTCGAGCCGAGCGTCGCGACCGCGGTCGACGCCGTCGTCTCGAATCCCGACTGGCTGCGGCTCGAGGGTCGCACCGTCGCGGTGCTCGGCGCGGGCTCCGAGATGGGCCCGCTGCCCTCGCTGGTGCGGTGGGGCGCCCGTGTCGCAGGCGTCGACCTGGCCGACCGTCCCGAGCTCTGGGAGCGGGTGCTGGCCACCGCACGACGGGGGGCGGGCACCGTGCTCGTGCCGGTGCGCGGCGAGGGACCCGTCGAGCGCACCGCCGGGCTCGACCTGCTCCAGGAGGTGCCCGGTGCGGCGGCCTGGCTGCTCGAGCAGCCGGGCGAGCTGGTCCTGGGCAACTACGTCTACGCCGACGGCGCGATCAACACCCGCGTCAGCGTCGCGGTCGACGAGCTCGCGCGGCGGCTGGTGCAGGAGCGGCCCGGCACGGGCCTGGCGTTCCTGGCCACCCCGACCGACGTCTTCGTCGTCCCCGGCGAGGCCGTCGAGCACTCGACCCGCGCCTACGAGGGCCGCTCCGGCCGCGCCAAGCTGCTGGGGCGCCCGCTGCGCACGCTCTCGGGCGGCCGGCTGCTGCAGCGCCAGTACGTCGCCGGCGCCGACCCCGGCGTCAACGACTCGCTGGTCCCGCAGCAGGGCCCCAACTACGCCCTGGCCAAGCGGCTGCAGCGCTGGCGCGCCACCGCTGCGCGCCACGACGGCACGCTGGTCTCGATGAACGTCGCCCCGCCGACGCGCACCCGCTCGGTCGTCAAGAACCGAGCGCTGGCGGCGGCGTACGCCGGGGCGCACCGGTTCGGCGTCGAGGTCTTCGAGCCCGCCACCTCGCACGTGCTGATGGCGGCGCTGCTGGTGCACGACCTGCACACCGACGGCGGGCCACGTCACGACGAGCCGTGGCGCGACGAGGCGTACGCCGCCGCCCACGGCGGCCTGTGGCGCACCGGCTGGGCCCCCCGCAGCGCCCTGGGCCTCGCCGCCCTGCTGGGCTACGGCGCCGCCCGCGGCTGACCCCCCTCCCCGCCGAGGGGTCAGTCCCTGACGGTCGAGGGGTCAGTCCCTGACGGTCGAGGGGTCAGTGCCTGACGGTCGAGGGGTCAGTCCCTGACGGTCGAGGTGTCAGTGCCTGGCGGTCGAGGGGTCAGTCCCTGGCCTCTGGCCTGACAGGCAGTGACTTCTCGCCGGTCAGGCAGTGACTTCTCGCGGGTCAGGGAGTGACTTCTCGCCGGTCAGGGAGTGACTTCTCGGCGGGGGGAGTGGGGTCAGCGCAGGCCGAGGCGGCGCGAGCAGGAGGGCCAGGCGCCCCAGCCCTGGCCGGCCTTGATGCGCTTGCCGACCGTGATCTGCTCGGACTTGGTGGCGCGGTGCGGGAGGCCGGCGAAGCGCTGGCCGCCGAAGGCGCGCCAGGTGCCGGGGCTGATCTGGAGCCCGCCGTAGTAGCCGTTGCCGGTGTTGACGGCCCAGCGGCTGGTCGACTCGCAGTGCGCGAGGCGGTTCCACACCCGCACCTGCGCCTGACGCTTGGCGGCGCGCTTCTTGGCGGCGCGCTTCTTGGCGGCGCGGGCCTTGGCGGCCTTCTGGGCGGCGGCCTTCTTCTTCGCGGCCTTCTCCTTGGCCGCCTTCTGCTGGGCGGCAGCAGCCTTGTCAGCAGCAGCCTTCTCGGCAGCGGCCTGCTCCTGCTCCGTGGGCTCGGTGCCCTCGGGAGACGCGGACGAGGTGGCGACCGCGGTGGCGGCCTGGGCGGGGGTGGTGATCGCGAGGGCGGGCAGCACGACTGCCAGGGCAGCGAGCAGCGACACGACGAGCTTGCGCATGGTGGGGTCCTCCGTCGCGCCTGCGGAGTTAGCTGTCGGGTTCGGGCCGAGGAGCCCGGCCACTCGCGTGGCTTCACCCCAGAGGACGACCGCTGTCGCGGTGCGCCCGGGGAAGTGGTTCCCCCGCTCCTGCCCGGATGTGGTGCCGGTGGTGGACCGGCGCGTGGACAGGATTCGGCGGGGCGCGCAGGTCGGCCCCGGTGGCACCGGGGCTGGGAGGACAGTAGACCGACCGGGCCCGGTGCCAAAACTCGGTCTGGACCTTCGGTGCCGTCAGGCCCGGACCGGCTCCGCGCGGTGCTTGCCCGGCCGCTCGGTGCGCGGCGGGTCGACCGCGAGCTTCTCGCCCTCGACGTCGAGCTCGGGCAGGAGGCGGTCGAGCCAGCGCGGCAGCCACCAGGCCCGCTCGCCCAGCAGGTACATCAGCGCCGGGACGAGCGCCATGCGCACGACGAAGGCGTCGAGGAACACCGCCGCGGCGAGCGCGAAGCCGATCGACTGGATGAGCGGGTCGTGCTCGAGGATGAAGGCGCCGAAGACCGAGATCATGATGGTCGCGGCCGCGGTCACGACCCGTGCCGAGTTGCGGAACCCGTCGACGACGGCCTCGCGCGCCGACATGCCGTGCACGTGTGCCTCGCGCATCCGGCTGACCAGGAACACCTGGTAGTCCATCGCCAGGCCGAAGACGATGCCGATGACGACGATCGGGGCGAAGCTCACCAGCGGCTGGCCCTCGACGAGCCCGAACGTGCCCTCCTGGAAGATCGCGACGGTCGCGCCGAGGGTCGCCAGCACCGAGAGCAGGAAGCCCAGGGTGGCGGTCACGGGCACCAGCAGCGAGCGGAAGACGAGCATCAGCAGCAGGAACGCCAGGCCCACGACGACGGCCAGGTAGATCGGCAGGGCCTCGCCGAGCCGGTCGGAGACGTCGGTCTGGATCGCGGTCTGGCCGGTGACGCCGAGCGTCGTGCCGGTCTGCTGCTCGACGCCGCGCTGGTCGTCACGCAGCGTCTGCAGCAGGTCGAGGGTCGCCTGCGACGAGGGGCCCGAGCGAGGCGTGACGAGCACGACGGCACCGCTGAGGTCGTCGTTGACCTGGACCACCTGGGCGTTGCGCACGTCGTCGAGGCCGGAGGCCCACTGCACCACGCCGCCGAGGGCGAGCTGGCGCTGCTGCGGCTGGGCCGGCAGGTCGCGCGAGTCGACCACGACGACGAGGGGCGCCTCGCGGCCGGGACCGAAGGCCTCGCCGATGATGTCGGAGGCCTTGCGCTGGGTGGTGTCGGACGCCGCCGTCGCATCGACCGGCAGGGTCAGCTGCACCGCGCGGGCGGGCAGCGCCAGGGCACCGAGCGCGACCACGACGACGAGCACGACGGCCCACGGCCTGCGGCCGACGAGCCGTGCCCACCGGGTGCCGTTGTTGTCCGCGAGGCCCTGGTCGTCGACCTTGTCCTCGCGGGTGCGCACCTGCCCGCCGAAGGCGCGTCGGCCGAGCAGGCCGAGCACGGCCGGCAGCAGCGTGAGGGCCACCAGCACGGCGACGAGCACGGTGCCGGCCGCGGCGAGGCCCATCGTGGTCAGGAACGGCACGCCGGCGATGACGAGGAAGCCCAGCGCGATGATGACGGTCAGGCCCGCGAAGACGACCGCGGAGCCGGCCGTGCCGACGGCGCGGGCGGCCGCGTGGCGACGCTCCTCGGCAGTGGTCGCCCCGGTACGCCGCAGCTCGGCGCGGTAGCGCGACAGGATGAAGAGCGTGTAGTCGATGCCGACCGCCAGGCCGATCATCACCGCGAGGATCAGCGTGGTGCTGTTCATGTCGACCAGCGCCGTGGTCGCCAGGATGCCGGTGACGCCGAGGCCCACGCCGATGAGCCCGACGAGGATCGGCAGGCCGGCGGCGACGAGCGAGCCGAAGGTGATGACGAGCACCACGGCGGCGACGGCGATGCCGGTGGCCTCGGCGGGGCCGCCCACACTGGGCACCGCCTGCATGCCGGTGCCGTTGACCTCGGCGCTCAGCCCGCCGTCACGGGCCTGCTCGAGGTCGTCGAGCAGCTGGTCGCGGGTGCTCTGCTCGACGTCGGCGGGGGAGGCGACGTCAAAGTCCCAGGTGATGACGCCGACGCGGCCGTCCTCGCTCAGCGGCAGCAGCTCGCGGGCGTTGGCCTCCGCGACCTGGCGGGGCTGGCCGGCCTCGGTGGCGCCCTGCACCGCCGCCCGGAACTGGGCCTGCGCCGTCTGCGCCGGGTTGGCGATGGGGACGTCGTCGGGCAGCTGGGGCAGCTCTCGCAGCTGCGCGACGAGCGCGTCGACCTGGGCCGCGACCTCGGGGTCGCGCAGCGTCCGGCCCTCCGGCGCCTCGACGACCACGTTGGCCGTGGCCTGGTCCTGCGCGTCGGGGGTGCCCGGGAAGAGCTCCTGCTGCGTGGTCTGGGTCTCGAGCGAGTCGATGCCCGGGATGC
Source organism: Nocardioides marmoraquaticus (assembly GCF_054777915.1). Classification (NCBI taxonomy): domain Bacteria; kingdom Bacillati; phylum Actinomycetota; class Actinomycetes; order Propionibacteriales; family Nocardioidaceae; genus Nocardioides; species Nocardioides marmoraquaticus. The sequence goes on from NZ_BAAHAA010000007.1 coordinate 69,242, forward strand.
TGAAGCTGTTGACGAAGGGCTTGGCCACCGACCCGGCGAGCACCCCCGCGGCGATGATCGCGACCAGCCACGCGGCCACGACCACGGGCCAGCGCCGGAACGAGAAGGAGCCGATGCGGTAGAGCAGGGAAGCCATGGAGGTCCTGTCGTGAGGTGGGGCGGGCGGGTCAGGAAGCGGGGGAGAGCAGGTCGCGGGCGGTGGCGACGGTGCGCAGCAGCACCTCGCCGAGGTCGTCGCCGTACCTGCCGGTGAGGTACCTCGACATGGCGAGGTCGACGCAGGCGAGCAGCAGGGCGACCGTCACGTCGAGGCGCTCCCGGTCGTACGCCGCCCCCTCGCGCTGGGCGACGAGGTCGACACTCTCCTCGACGAGGTCGTGCAGGCGGCGGGTGGAGAGCTGGTGCAGCCGGGGGCTGGCGTCGAGGGCGGCGCGTCCGGCGGCGACCTCCTCGGGCGTCTCGGGGCTCTCGCCGATGACGCCCACGGCCAGCGCCACGAGGTCGTCGACGAGGTCGCCGTGCGGTCCGCCCGCGACGAAGGTCGCCAGGGCGTCGGTGGGGATCTCGGGCAGCGGCCCGATCACGGCGTCGTCCTTGCCGGCGACGTGGTTGAACAGCGTGCGGCGCGAGACGCCGGTGGCGGCCGCGAGGTCGTCCATCGTGAAGCCGTCGAGCCCCTGCTCGACCGTGAGCCGACGGGCCTCGGCGACGATGCGCCGCACGGTGGCGGCGTTGCGCTGCACGCGGGTCGTCGTTGCACTCTCGGACACGAAGTGCAGAATTGCACTCAGGAGGGCAATGGTGCAACTTCTGTGGCGCGCGTCACCAGGCGGGTGTCCGCGGGGGAGCCCGGCGCCGCGCCCTAGCCTGGGCCCATGTCGACGACCGCCGGCCCGCTGTCCGTCCGCAGGGCCGGGGTCCTGCTCCACCTCACCTCGCTCCCGGGGGGCGACCTCGGACGCAGCGCGCACGACTTCGTCGACTTCCTGGCCGACGCCGGGTGCTCGGTGTGGCAGGTGCTCCCGCTCGTGCCCGTCCACGAGGACGAGCGCTCGCCGTACAACGCGCTGTCGGCCATGGCGGGCAACCCCGACCTCATCGACGCCGCGGCCCGCCGTGACGGCGGCCTCGAGCGCCTGGCCGACCTCGACGACGCCCAGCGCGCCCAGCACGACGCGTGGTGCGCCGAGCAGGCCGGCTGGCTCGACGCGTACGCCGAGTTCACCGTGCTGCGCGCGCTCCAGGACGGCGCCGACTGGCTCGACTGGGAGCCCGGCCTGCGCGACCGCGACCCCGAGCGCGTCGCGGAGGTGCTGGCGCCGCACGCCGACCGCGTCGCCGCGGTGCGGCTCGAGCAGTGGGTCTTCGACGAGCAGTGGCGGGCGCTGACGGCGTACGCCGCCAGCCGCGGCGTGCTGCTCTTCGGCGACCTGCCGATCTTCGTGGCACCCGACTCCTGCGACGTGTGGGCCGACCGCGAGGCGTTCGAGCTCGACGCCGAGGGCCGGCCGACCACGGTCACCGGTGTGCCGCCCGACTACTTCGCCATCGACGGGCAGCGCTGGAACAACCCGCACTACGCCTGGGACCGGATGGCCGCCGACGACCACGCGTGGTGGCGCGGTCGGATCGCCCGGCAGCGGGCGCTGTTCGACCTGGTGCGCATCGACCACTTCCGCGGCTTCCAGGCCGCCTGGCACGTGCCGGTCGAGGCGGCGACCGCTCGCGAGGGCCACTGGGTCGACGGTCCCGGCGACGCCGTGCTCCAGGCGCTGGTGGCGACGGCCGGGGAGGGCACCCTCGTCGCGGAGGACCTCGGCGTCATCACCGCCGAGGTCGACGCGCTGCGCGAGCGCGCCGGGCTGCCCGGCATGAAGGTGCTGCAGTTCGCCTTCGACGGCGACGAGCACAACACCCACCTGCCCCGGGCCACCGGCACCGACAGCGTCGTCTACACCGGCACCCACGACAACGACACCACGGCGGGCTGGTGGGCGCAGGTCGACGAGGCCACCCGCGACCGGGTGCGCGCACTGGCCCCCGGCGACCAGCCGTGGGCGCTGGTGCGGCTCGCGCTGGAGTCGACGGCCCGCCTCGCGGTCGTGCCCGCGCAGGACCTGCTCGGCCTGGGCTCCGAGGCACGGATGAACACCCCCGGCACCCGCGACGGCAACTGGGGCTGGCAGGCCCCTGTCGGTGCCTTCGACGCCGACCTCGCGGCGCGGCTGCGGGCCGAGGTGGAGCAGACCGACCGCCTGCCCGGCACCTGAGCCTGGCCCGCGCCTGACAGATGTCACAGCCGACCCGTGGACGACGCACACGGGGCGGTGACACCACGCACTGCCGCGGCGGCCCGGTGGCGACGAGGCTGGGGGCATGGACCAGACGACCCGCCACGAGACCACCCGGCTGACGACCCGCGACCCCGACGGCCCCGCCGTGCAGGTCCGCGGCCTGCGCCGCACCTACGGCAGCGGCACCGACGCCTTCGAGGCGGTCCGCGGCATCGACCTCGACGTCGCCCGCGGCACCGTGCACGCACTGCTCGGCGTCAACGGCGCCGGCAAGACCTCGACCCTCGAGGTCGTCGAGGGCCTGGCGCCGGCGACCGCGGGCGAGGTGCGGGTGCTCGGGCTCGACCCGGTCGCCGACCGGGTCGCCGTGCGGCGACGCACGGGCGTGCTGCTGCAGCGCAGCGGCTTCGTGGGCGACCTCACCGTGCGCGAGACGCTCGAGATGTGGTCGGCCACGGTCACCGACCCCCGCCCGGTCGACGAGCTGGTCGAGCTGCTCGACCTGGGCGACAAGAGCGAGACCCGGATGCGCGGCCTGTCCGGGGGTGAGCACCGCCGCGTCGACCTGGCGTGCACCCTGGCCGGCCGACCCGAGCTGGTGGTGCTCGACGAGCCCACGACCGGCCTCGACCCCGAGAGCCGCCGGAAGGTGTGGACGTTGGTGCGAGAGCTGCGCGAACAGGGCGCCACCGTCCTGGTCACCACCCACTACCTCGACGAGGCCGAGGCGCTCGCCGACCGCGTCTCGATCATGCGGGCCGGCGAGATCGCGGTGGAGGGCACCGTCGCCGAGATCGTCGGCTCAGCCCCGTCCCAGATCAGCTTCCGCACGCCGACCACCGAGCTCGCGCTGCCCGCGGGGGAGGCGTCGTACGACGGCGAGCTCACCGTGCTGCGCGTCGCCGAGCTGCAGCCGGCGCTCACCGCTCTGTTGGTCGACGCGGAGCGGCGAGGCGTCCGGCTCGACCGGCTCTCGGCCCGCACGGCCAGCCTCGAGTCGGTCTTCCTCGACCTGGCCGACGCCCGATGAGCGCGGCGACCCCGACCACCACGACGACCCGTCCGGAGGACACCCTGATGAGCTCGACGACCGCCTCGGTCCGCCGCACCACGCTGCTGGGCCGCACCAACTGGACCCTGATGCTGCGCAACCGCACCACGTTGCTCTACGCCTTCTTGATGCCCGTGCTGCCGCTGGTGCTGCTCGTGGTCGGCACGCGCGGGGGCCAGGACGCCAACATCGACCCGTCGGCCGGCGTGCTGTCCTCGGTGCTGCTGCTCGCGCTCGTCTTCCCGGCGTACTACAACGTGCTGTCGATGTTCGTGACCCGGCGCGACGAGCTGGTGCTCAAGCGGCTGCGCACGGGCGAGATCCGCGACCGCGAGCTGCTCGTGTCGATGGCGCTGCCGGGCACCGTGGTCACCTTGGCGGTGATGGTGCTCTCGATCGGCGTCGCGGCCGCTCTCGGGCTCCCGCTGCCCGGCAACCCGCTGCTGCTCCTCGTGGCCGTGCTGCTCGCGATCACGACCTTCGCGGCCTTCGCGTTCTGGACCGCCGCCTGGACCGCGACGGCCGAGTCGGCGCAGCTGACCAGCGGTCCCGTCATCGCCCTCGCCCTGGTCGGACTCACCGGCCCCGCGCTGCCGGCCTCGTGGTCGCGCTACGTCGACCTCACCCCCGGTGCGGCCGTCGACCTGCTGGTCCGGCTCGGGTGGTTCGGCCAGGACGGTCCCGGCGCCGCCACCGGCCAGGGCTTCGTCGACACCTGGGTCGCCGCGGGCGAGCCCCTGCTCGTGCTCGTCGCCTGGACCGCGCTGGCCGTGACGCTCGCCCGGCGCTCGCTGCGCTGGGAGCCGCGGACGTGAGCACCCCTCCTGCGAGCCGGCGCCCTGACATGATCGGGAGCGTGGCGACCACCGACGACGGGACCGCTCCGCGGTCGAGGCCCCGCAGCCACGTGCTGCCGGGCCTCGCCCGGTGGGCCAGCCGCTCCGACGTCGAGCAGGTGCGCCTCTACACCGTCGGCTCGCTGCAGGTCATCGCGTGGTTCCTGCTCGTGATGGGGGCGCTGGCCGCCGGGGCGCGCCTGGGCGCGACGGTGCCGGTGCTGCTCGTGGTCGCCGCCACCGTCGTGCTCGGCCTCGCCGTCACCCAGGGGATGCGCACCGCGGTCGACGGCGGCCGCGGCCTGGCACTGCCCCAGGGTGCCGGCGCGCTCGCCGTCCTGCTCGTGACGACCGCGGCGCTGGCCGTCTGGGGCACCACGGTCGGCACGCAGACGGGGCTCTCGCTGGTGATCCTCGGCGGCGGCGCGGCGGGCTGGCTCGCCGGTGCCTACCGCGACCAGCGGGTGCTCGTGGGCGTCGGCCTCGCCGCCGGCGTCGCGACCTGGGTCGCCTCCGGCCACGTCGCGCTGTTCCTGTACGGCGCCGGCATCTCGCTGTTCTTCGGCTTCACCGTCGCCTCGTCGCTGTGGCTGATGCGCATCGTCACCGAGCTCGACCGGGCCCGCGGCACCCAGGCGGCGTTGGCGGTCGCCGAGGAGCGCCTGCGCTTCTCGCGCGACGTCCACGACGTCCTCGGTCGGCACCTGTCGACCATCGCCGTGCAGGCCGAGCTCGCCGCCACGCTCGTGCGCCGCGGCGACCCGCGCGCAGAGGACAAGACGCTCGAGGTCCGCGCCAGTGCCCACGACGCGCTGCGCGAGGCGCGCGAGCTCGCCCGCGGCTACCGCCCGCTCGACCTCGCCACCGAGCTCGACGGGGCGGTGTCGCTGCTCCGCTCGGCGGGCATCGAGGCGCGCGCCGACCTCGACGGGCTGCCGGAGGCCTGGCACGAGCCCGTGGCGCGCGTGGTGCGCGAGGCCGTCACCAACGTGCTGCGGCACTCCGACGCCACCTCCGTCGGGATCACCCGCGACGGCGACGTCGTGAGCGTCGTCGACGACGGCAGCCCCCGGCCCGCGTCCGGCGACGGCTCCGGGCTCGCGTCGCTCGCCGAGGCGCTGGCACCGCTGGGGGCGCGGCTGCAGGCCGGCCCGACCGGTTCGGGCTTCCGCGTCGCCGTCCACCTCGGCGAGGCCCGCCCCACCCGACAGGAGGAGACGTGAGCGAGACCCGGATCCGGGTGCTGCTGGCCGACGACGAGAACCTCATCCGCGGGGCCCTCGCGCAGCTGCTCGACCTCGAGGACGACCTCGAGGTCGTGGCCGAGGCCGAGACCGGCGACCAGGCGGTCGACGCGGCCCGGCTGCACCGGCCCGACGTCGCGGTGCTCGACCTGCAGATGCCCGGCCGCGACGGCCTCGAGGTGGCCGAGCTGCTGCACCGCGAGCTGCCCGGCACCGCGCTGCTCGTCGTCACCAGCCACGGTCGCCCGGGCCACCTCAAGCGCGCGCTCTCGGTGGGCGTGCGCGGCTTCCTGCCCAAGACGACCTCCGCCCAGACGCTCGCCCAGGTCGTGCGCACGCTGCACGCGGGCGGCCGGCACGTCGACCCCGAGCTCGCGGCCGAGGCCATCGGGGCAGGTGACTCGCCGCTGACCCCCCGCGAGGCCGACGTGCTGGAGGCCGCGGGCGACGGCGCCCCGGTCGAGACCATCGCCGGCCGGGTCCACCTGTCGCCCGGCACGGTGCGCAACTACCTCTCGAGCGCGGCCTCCAAGCTGGGGGCGGTCAACCGTCACGAGGCCGTCGCGACCGCCCGCCGGATGGGCTGGATCTGACGGCGGGCGCCCGCCTGTCGCGCGTCACCAGCAAGTTTCCCGCCACGGCCCCGCGGGCCGCACAATGTCCGGCGTGAGTGACGTGCGGGAGGCGTACCGCGTGCTGGACCTGGCGCTGCGCGTGGGGGAGATCCTGCTCTCCTCCGGGGCCGGCGCCGCCGACGTGACGGCGACGATGCTCGCCATCACCGAGCACGGCGGGCTGCGCCAGGTCGACGTCGACGTCACCTTCACCGCGCTGCGTCTCGGCCACCAACTCGACACCGACGAGCCGCCGCTGCTGCTCTCGCGCACGGTGGTGGCCCGCGACCTCGACTACGACGACCTGACCAAGGTCCAGGGCCTGGTCAACGACCTGCTCAACGACCGCGTCGACGTCGTCGAGGCCCGGCGCCGGATCGCCTGGATCAACAGCGCCGGTCACAACCTGCCCGGCTGGGCCGCGACCCTCGTGGCCGGGGTGGTGGGCGGCGCCGTCTCGCTGATCCTGGACGGCGACGCGCTCGTCGTGGCCGTCGCGACGGTGGCCGGCACCTCGCTGACCGTGCTGATGCGCTACCTCGCGCGCGAGCGGTGGCCGATGTTCTACCAGCAGGCGGCGGGCGGCTTCGTCGCGACACTGCTGGCCCTGGTCACCGACGCGGTCGCCGCGCGCTTCTTCGACGTCGGCGTCAGCACCTCGCTGGTCATCACCGCCAACGTCGTCATGCTGCTGGCCGGCATCGGCTTCCTCGGAGCGGTCCAGGACGCCCTGACCGGCTTCTACCTCACGGCCGCCGCCCGCAGCATCGAGGCGCTGCTCGCCACCGCCGGCCTCATCGCCGGGGTCTCGGCAGGCCTCGCCCTGGGCCCCCCGCTCGGGGTGAGCCTGTACGGCGTGCGCCCGGGCCGGATCGACCTGGCGGCACCGCCCCTGGTCCTGGTCGGGGCCATCGTGGCCGCCTGCGCCTTCGCGCTCACCTGCTACGCCCCGTGGCGCGCGCTGCCGGCCATCGCCGCGAGCACGTTGGCGGGACACGTGGCCTACCTGACGATCCTGCAGCCGAGCGACGCGCAGCCCTGGGCCGCCGCGACGGCGGCCGTCGTCATCGGCGTCCTCAGCTTCGTCGTGGCCGGTCGGGTGCGGGTGCCGCCGCTCGTCGTGGTGGTCCCTGCGCTGGTGCCGCTGCTCCCCGGGCTGGCACTGTTCCGCGGGCTGTCGTTGATGAGCGACGGCAACACCCTCGGCATCCTGCAGCTCACCACCGCCGCGGCCACCACGATCGCGCTGTCGGCCGGCGTGATCCTCGGGGAGTACCTCGCGCAGCCGCTCAAGCGCAACGCCCGCCGGCTCGAGGACCGCCTGTCCGGTCCGCGTCTCGTCGGCGCGACCCACCGCCAGCTCCGCACGGTGCGCGAGCGCGCCTGAGCGGCGTACGACGGCTCAGTCGCAGCGACCCTGACCGAGCCGACGCAGGCCCTCGCGGTCGCCCGGGCCGAGGTCGCGCTGGTCGGTGGTGACGGCGTACATCAGCTCGTCGGGGTCCTCGACGTGGTCGAGGCCGACGAGGTGGCCGAGCTCGTGCAACGTGATCGCGGCCGCGACGTCGGCCCCGTCGCGGCGCTGGGCGAGCTCGAGGAGGGTGTCGGTGTCGAGGGTGACCTGCCCGGTGAGGTAGCGCCGCTCGCGGCCCTCGCCGACCACCACGCTGCCGGCGATGCCCGCGACCTGTCCCTCGAGCTGGCTCACCTCGCTGGCGTCGGCGAACGTGACCAGCACGGGATCCGGGTCGGCGAGCTCCTCGGCGGAGACCTCGAAGCGACCGCGGTCCCACGACGGACGCCGCTCGCTCGCCCCGACGTAGCGCAGCTGCAGCCCGCTGGCCTGGTTGATCCGCTCGAGCCCGTCGAGCACCATCCGCAGGTCGGCCTCGGGGTCGGGCGCCCCGCGCAGGTTGACCTCCACCTCGACCACGTCGCAGGGCCGGTAGGTGACGGGCTGGCGCGGGCGCCCGGGCTGGGTGGTGGAGAAGCGGTAGGTGCCGCCGTCGGCGGTGCGCATGACCGGGGTGTCGGCCGCCTCGCCCGCCTCGGGTGCGGGCAGCTGCACCACCGGGTCGGTGAGGGCCGGCTTGAGCGCGTCGGGCACGAGGCCGGGCACGAAGACGGCGAGCCCCATCACCACGAGCACGCTCACGAGCGTGACCACCGCGTTGCGGCTGCCCCCGTGCGTCCCCACGCCGACGATGCTCCCACCCCGGGCCCAGCGCCGGGCTCGGTATTGACGGACCCGGCACCTAGGCTGGCCGGGAGATGACGATGCAGTTCCCGCTCCCCGGCATGACCGCGCCCGCCCCTGCCGCCACGCCCGCCGACGACGCACCGGAGGGGGAGCGCCCGGCCCGTCGCCGCGGCCCGTCCCGCGACGAGCTGCTCGACGGACTCAACGAGCCGCAGCGCGAGGCCGTCGTCCACGAGGGCCCGCCGCTGCTGGTGGTCGCCGGGGCCGGCTCGGGCAAGACCCGCGTGCTGACCCGGCGCATCGCGTGGCTGGTCTCGCAGCGCGGCGCCCACCCCGGCTCGATCCTCGCCATCACCTTCACCAACAAGGCGGCCGCCGAGATGCGCGAGCGCGTCGAGGAGCTCGTCGGCGCCCGGGCCCGCATCATGTGGGTCAGCACCTTCCACTCCGCGTGCGTGCGCATCCTGCGGCGCGAGGCCGACAAGCTGGGCTTCAAGTCGTCGTTCACCATCTACGACGCCGCCGACTCCAAGCGGCTGATGACGCTGGTGTGCCGCGACCAGGAGCTCGACGCCAAGCGCTTCCCGCCGCGCTCGGTGCTCAACTGGGTCAGCACCCAGAAGAACGAGCTGCGCGACCCCGACGACGCCGCGTCGATGGCGGAGAACGACCAGGAGCGCACCTACGCCGCGGCGTACGACGACTACCAGCGCCGGTTGCGCCAGGCCAACGCGATGGACTTCGACGACCTGCTCACCACCACGGTGCACCTGTTCCGGGCGTTTCCCGACGTGCGCCAGCACTGGCGGCGCCGCTTCCGCCACGTGCTCGTCGACGAGTACCAGGACACCAACCACGCGCAGTACGCCCTGGTCCACGAGCTGTGCGGCGCCGACCTCGAGGGCACCGACGTCGAGGACGCCCCGCCCGCCGAGCTGATGGTGGTCGGTGACGCCGACCAGTCGATCTACGCCTTCCGAGGCGCCAACATCCGCAACATCAACGACTTCGAGGCCGACTTCCCCGACGCCCGCACGGTGCTGCTCGAGCAGAACTACCGCTCGACCCAGACCATCCTCACCGCCGCCAACGCCGTCATCGGCCGCAACGAGGGCCGCACCCCCAAGAACCTCTGGACCGACGCTGGCCAAGGTGCCCAGGTCGTCGGCTACGTCGGCGACGACGAGCGCGACGAGGCCCGCTTCGTGGCCGAGGAGATCGACAAGCTCACCGACGAGCACGGGGTGCGCTCGGGCGACGTCGCGGTCTTCTACCGCACCAACGCGCAGTCGCGGGTCTTCGAGGAGGTCTTCATCCGGGTGGGGCTGCCATACCGGGTGGTCGGCGGCGTCCGCTTCTACGAGCGCCGCGAGGTGCGTGACGCGATCGCCTACCTGCGGGTGCTCGCCAACCCGGCCGACAGCGTGTCGCTGCGCCGCATCCTCAACACGCCCAAGCGCGGCATCGGCGAGCGCGCCGAGGCCTGCGTCGAGGCGCTGGCCGCCCGCGACCGGATCACCTTCTGGGAGGCGCTGCAGCGCGCCGAGGACGCCCCCGGCATCGCCAGCCGCTCGCTCAACGCCATCCGCGGGTTCGTCGAGGTCGTCGAGCAGCTGCAGCAGATGGTCGAGGCCGACGAGCGCGTCGACGTCGTGCTCGAGCAGGCGCTGACCCGCTCGGGCTACCTGCAGGAGCTCGAGGCCTCCGAGGACCCGCAGGACGAGACCCGCGTGGAGAACCTCGCCGAGCTCGTCGCCGTCGCCCGCGAGTTCGCCGACGACCCGCAGGTGGGGCCCTCGGCCGACCCGGCCGCCGTCGAGGCGGGGGAGGCGGGCCCGCCCGGGCTGAGCGACTTCCTCGAGCGGGTCGCGCTGGTCGCCGACTCCGACCAGATCCCCGACGCCCCCGCCGACGACCCGACCGCACCGCCCGACCCCGGCGTCGTCACCCTGATGACGCTGCACACCGCCAAGGGCCTGGAGTTCCCGGTCGTCTTCCTCACCGGGCTCGAGGACGGCGTCTTCCCCCACAGCCGCTCGCTCGGCGACAAGCCGGAGCTGGAGGAGGAGCGTCGGCTCGCCTACGTCGGGCTCACCCGCGCCCGCGAGCGCCTCTACGTCTCCCGGGCCGTGGTCCGCTCCGCCTGGGGCGCCCCGCAGCACAACCCCGCCTCGCGCTTCGTCGACGAGCTGCCCGTCGGCCTCGTCGACTGGCGCCGCACCGCCGACGAGATGACCTCGTGGAGCCGGCCGCAGCTGGGGTACGCCTCTCGCCCGCAGCAGCGCTTCGGTGCCGCCACCGCACGGCGCGACGCCGCGGTCAAGGCCAAGGCCAGCCGGCCCATCCCGGCCCTCGACCCCGGCGACCGCGTGCAGCACGACTCCTTCGGCCTCGGCACCGTCGTCGCCGTCGAGGGCGCCGGCACCGACAACGCCGTCGCCTCGATCGACTTCGGCGCCGACGGCGTCAAGCGGCTGCTGCTCCGCTACGCCCCGGTCGAGAAGCTGTAGGGCCCGGCGCCCCTCGAGGCCCGCTCCGCTCGCACCTCAGGGACCGTCGGCCGTCCCGCTCCCTGAGGAGCCCCGCGAGGGACGAGCGGGGTGTCACGAAGGGGCGGCGCCCTTCGAGGCTCGCTCCGCTCGCACCTCAGGGAGCGTCGGCCGTCCCGCTCCCTGAGGAGCCCCGCGAGGGACGAGCGGGGTGTCACGAAGGGGCGGCGCCCTTCGAGGCTCGCTCCGCTCGCACCTCAGGGAGCGTCGGCCGTCCCGCTCCCTGAGGAGCCCCGCGAGGGACGAGCGGGGTGTCACGAAGGGGCGGCGCCCTTCGAGGCTCGCCCCGCTCGCACCTCAGGGAGCGGAGCGGCTCGCTCCGCTCGCACCTCAGGGAGCGGAGCAGCGGGAGCCACGGCGCTCAACTGCTTCCTGACCGGGCCCGAGCGGGAGCGTCAGGGGGTGACGCCGTGCGCCTGCAGAGCGGCGTACGGGTCGACGGGGTCGCCGCCGCCGGGGCGCACCTCGAGGTGGAGGTGGGGGCCGGTGGAGTTGCCGGTCGAGCCGACCGAGCCGATGGTCTGGCCCGAGCTCACGGTCTGGCCGGCCTTGACGCCGACGGCGGTCTGGTGGCAGTACCAGACCTCGGTGCCGTCCTCGAGCGTGACGATCGTGCGGTTGCCGTAGGCGCCGGCCCAGCCGGTCTCGGTGACCGTGCCGGCCGCGATCGAGACGATCGGGGTGCCGGAGGGGGCGGCGAAGTCGAGGCCGGTGTGGTTGCTCGACCACATGCTCCCGGACATGCCGAAGCGGGCCGTCAGCCGGTAGCTGCTCGTCGGGAGGGTCCAGACGTTCTTGGCGAGCTCGCCGGCGCGGGCCTCGGTGGCGCGGGCGAGCGACTTGAGCTCGGCGTTGCGCTCCTCGGCCTGCTCCTCGGCGGCCTGGACCAGCTCGGCGTCGGCGGCGTCCTCGAGGGCCTGGCGGGCGGAGTCGCGGCTGACGGCGGCCCGGCGGTCGCCGAGGTCGGTGACGACGTCCTGGCTGCTGGTGGCGGAGCCGATGTCGGCGGTCGCCGTGCCGACGCCCGCCGCGAGGGCGTCGCCGGAGGTGTGCACGGCGCCGGTGCCCGCGACGGCGAGGACGGCGACGCCGACGAGGCTGGGGACGGCCCGCAGCGGGCGGCCGAGCAGCGCGCTGCCGGTACGACGCGCGTCGGTCGGTGGGGCGACGCGACGGCCGGGGGTCACCGGCCCGCGGTGGCGCACGACTCGGCGTGCGGCGCGGTGCTGTGCCATGGATGGGCCGTCCTGGTCGGGTGTCGGATCGGGTCGGGTGGGTACACGACCCCACCTGACCGACAGCCGACGATAGCCGCGGCCGCCGGTGAGGCAAATTCGGTTGCGCACCCATGGGCCCCATGTCGGGGTGCCTGCGGGGCCACGCCTGGGCGTCCGCCGTGCCCTGTGGCGTTGCTCACGGTACGCCGCGCAGCCCCGCACCGCAGGGGGATAGGGTCACTCGCATGCTGCGCATCGTGGTGGCCAAACCGGGACTCGACGGGCACGACCGCGGGGCGAAGGTCGTCGCCCGCGCGCTGCGCGACGCCGGTCACGAGGTCGTCTACACGGGCCTGCACCAGACCCCCGAGCAGATCGTCGAGACGGCGCTGCAGGAGGACGCCGACATGATCGGCCTCTCGGTGCTCTCGGGCGCCCACATGACGTTGTTCCGCCGCGTCACCGAGCTGCTCGCGGAGCGCGACGCCACCGACGTCGTCGTCTTCGGCGGCGGCATCGTCCCCGACGAGGACCTCGCCCCGCTGGCCGAGATGGGGGTGCAGCGCATCTTCACCCCGGGTGCGACCACCGGCGAGATCACCGGCTGGGTCGCCGAGCAGGAGCAGGCGCTCCAGGCCTGACCCGGGGCTACGCCGCCCGCTCCTCCTGCCGCTCGACGAAGCGGCGTACCAGCGCGGCGAGCTGGTCGGGTGCCGCCCGCGGCACCCAGTGGCCCTGGTCGAGCTCGACGCGGGTCAGGTCGCGGCAGCGCGCCTCGAGGTGCACCAGCGAGCGGGGCCGGATGTAGCCGTCGCGGGTGGCCACGACGACCTGCACCGGCAGCGAGGTGCGCCACGCGCGGGGTCGGCCGACGCGGGCGAGGTTGGCGCCGTACAGCTGCACGGCGGGGTCGACGTTGGCCTGCACCTCGGGCCCCCAGGGCAGCAGGTGCGAGGTGGGGTCGATGCGCTCGAAGACGCGTCGCGACAGCCCCATGCCGCGGCGCGCTACGAGCCGGGGCAGGCCCGGGAGGCAGAACACCAGGGCGTAGGTGCTGTGCAGCACCTGCGGCAGCATCCGCAGCCGGCCCCGCCACGTCGACAGGAGCGTGCCCACGTGGTCGAGCGGGGGACCGCTGACCGAGGTCCACGAGGCCAGCCGGCCCTGCAGGCGGGGATCGCGGGTCGCGGCGGCCACCACCTCCCACCCGATGATCGAGCCCCAGTCGTGGCCGACGAGGTGCACCCGCCGTCCGGCCGGCACGGTCGCCTCGACCACGGCCGCGACGTCCTCCACCAGCAGCCCGAGGTCGTACGCCGCCCGCTCGCGCGGCCGCGACGAGCGGCCGGCCCCGCGGTTGTCGACGGTGACGACGTGCCAGGCGTCCGGCAGCGTCGCGACCACGGGGTCCCACATCGTGCGGTCGTCGGGGAAGCCGTGCAGCAGGAGCACGTGGACGTCGGCGTCGCGATCGCCGTGCTCGGCGACCGCGAGGGTCACCGGCGCGACGCCGACGGGGACCGCGGTGGACGTGACCTGCGTCTCGATGGCCCTCACGTCGCGACCCTACGGTGCAGTAGCCGGCGAATCAGGTCTATGGTCGGCGAGGCGCCGGGCTGCCTCCCGTGCAGCACGCGGCGCACCAGCACCCGAGAGATCACGAGGAGCGGTCGTCCGTGGACCTGATGGAGTACCAGGCGAAGGAGCTCTTCGCCAAGCATGGTGTGGCGGTGACGCTCGGCAAGACCGTCGAGACCGCCGAGGAGGCCAAGGCGGCCGCCGAGGAGCTCGGCGGCGTGACGGTGGTCAAGGCCCAGGTCAAGGCGGGCGGTCGCGGCAAGGCGGGCGGCGTCAAGATCGCCAAGACCGCTGACGAGGCGTTCCAGCACGCGACCGACATCCTCGCGCTGACCATCAAGGACCTCCCGGTCAACCGCGTCATGGTCACCCCGGCCACCCCGCCGGTGGAGGAGTACTACTTCTCCTTCCTGCTCGACCGCTCCAACCGGTCCTACCTGTGCATCGCCTCGGTCGAGGGCGGCGTGGAGATCGAGGAGGTCGCCAAGACCAACCCCGACGCCGTCAAGCAGATCCCGATCTCGGCGGCCACCGGCGTCGACGCGGCCAAGGCCGAGTCGATCGTCGACGAGGCCGGCTTCCCGGCCGAGCTGCGCGACCAGGCGATCGAGATGGTCCAGCAGCTGTGGACCGTCTTCGTCGAGGAGGACGCCACACTGGTCGAGGTCAACCCGCTGGCGCGGCTCGAGGGCGACAAGCTCGAGGCGCTCGACGGCAAGGTGTCGCTCGACGACAACGCAGACTTCCGCCACGAGGACCACGCGTCGTTCGAGATCCGCGAGGAGGCCGACGCCCTGGAGTCGAAGGCCAAGGACAAGGGCCTCAACTACGTCAAGCTCGACGGTGCCGTCGGCATCATCGGCAACGGAGCCGGTCTGGTCATGTCGACCCTCGACGTGGTCGCCTACGCCGGCGAGAAGCACGGCGGGGTCACCCCGGCCAACTTCCTCGACATCGGCGGCGGCGCCAACGCCCAGGTGATGGCCGACGGCCTCGACGTCATCCTCGGCGACGAGCAGGTCAAGAGCGTCTTCGTCAACGTCTTCGGCGGCATCACCGCCTGCGACGAGGTCGCCAACGGCATCAAGGGCGCCCTGGAGATCCTCGGCGACGCCGCGACGAAGCCCTTGGTGGTGCGGCTCGACGGCAACAACGTCGACAAGGGCCGCGCGATCCTCGACGAGCTGGACCACCCGCTCGTCACGCAGGTCGACACCATGGACGGCGCGGCCGACAAGGCCGCCGAGCTGGCGAACACGTAAGGGCCCACGACTGTGTCTATCTACCTCGACAAGAACTCCAAGATCATCGTCCAGGGCATGACCGGTGGCATGGGCTCCAAGCACACCACCCTCATGGTCGAGGCCGGCAGCAACATCGTCGGCGGCGTCAACGCCCGCAAGGCGGGCACTTCCGTCGAGCTGGGCGGCCAGGAGCTGCCGGTCTTCGGCAGCGTGGCGGAGGCCATGAAGGAGACCGGCGCCGACGTGTCGGTCGTCTTCGTGCCCCCGGCGTTCACCAAGGACGCCTGCATCGAGGCCATCGACGCCGGCATCGACCTGCTCGTCGTCATCACCGAGGGCGTGCCCGTGCAGGACTCCGCCGAGGTCTTCGCCTACCTCGAGGGCAAGTCGACCCGCATGATCGGGCCCAACTGCCCGGGGATCATCACCCCGGAGGAGTCGCTGGCCGGCATCACGCCGCACACCATCGCCGGCAAGGGCCCCATCGGCCTCGTCTCCAAGTCGGGCACGCTGACTTACCAGATGATGTTCGAGCTGAAGGACTTCGGCTTCTCGACGGCCATCGGCATCGGCGGCGACCCGGTCATCGGCACCACCCACATCGACGCGCTGCAGGCCTTCGAGGACGACCCGGAGACCGAGGCCATCGTGATGATCGGCGAGATCGGCGGCGACGCCGAGGAGCGCGCGGCGGCGTACATCAAGGACCACGTGACCAAGCCGGTCGTCGGCTACGTCGCCGGGTTCACCGCCCCGGAGGGCAAGACCATGGGCCACGCCGGCGCCATCGTCTCCGGCTCCTCGGGCACCGCGCAGGCCAAGAAGGAGGCGCTCGAGGCGGTCGGCGTCAAGGTCGGCAAGACGCCGTCCGAGACCGCGCGCCTCATGCGGGAGATCTTGAGCGCCCGAGGCTGAGCTAGCGCCTCGAAACCCTGCAGGACCGCTGACCCGCATCACCCTCGATCGGGGAGGATCCGCCGCACCTGGTGCGGAGGATCCTCCCCGATCGTGCGTCGGGACGCCTCAGCCGTCGGTCGCCTCGACCTCGACGGAGCCGACCATCTGCCGGAGCTCCTCGAGCCGCTCGTCGGGCACCTCGGCCAGGGGCAGCGCGGCGCGGAGGAAGACGGCGTACGTCGTGTCGGCGACCTCCGGCTGGAAGAGCGCGATCCGCAGGGTCTCGTCGTCGGTGCCGACGGTGAGGAAGGTGACGTCCTTGCCGCCGACCGACTCCTCCTCGACGTCGGCCTCGGTGCCGGGCACCAGCCCGGTGCGCAGCGACTCGATCTCCTCGGCGAGGTCGGCGCCCTGCTTGGCGCCCACCGACGTCGTGAGCAGCGCGTCGCCCTCCCGGCTCTCGGCCCGCTGCGGGCCGGTGGCGTCGTAGCTCGCGGGGAAGCGCCAGCTGACCTCGCTGTCGGTGCCCGCGAGCACCACGCCCTGCCGCGGCCGGGCGAGCAGGTCGTCGTCGACCTCGACGTCCGCGCTCGGTGAGGCCTCGGTCTGCGAGCCGCCGGGCTCCGTCGCGTCGCCATTGCCGCAGCCGGCCAGGGTCGTCGCCAGCACCAGTGCGGAGGCGAGCGCCGCCCCCCGGGTGGTGGTCGTGCGTCGGGTCATGTCGGCTCCGTGGGTCGGCGTGGTGGGCGCGTCAGGCCGGACGTGCCCACCGTCGGCGAGGGCGATCAGGTGACCGCGTTGCGGGCGTCGTACGCCGGGTCGAGGTGCTCGCCGCGGTCGAGGACGAGCGCGAGGCGCTCGAGCGCCGTGTCGACGTCGCCCGCGGTGTTGTAGAGCGGCGCGAAGCCGAACCGGGCGATGTCGGGGTCGCGGAAGTCGCCGACGACGCCGCGGGCGATGAGCGCCTGCACCACGGCGTAGGCGCGGTCGTGGCGGAACGACACCTGGCTGCCGCGTCGGGCGTGCTCGCGGGGGGTGACGACGTCGAGCCCCAGCACGTCGAGGCCGGCGACGAAGCGGTCGGTCAGCGCCAGCGAGGTCGCACGCAGGTCGTCGACGTCGACCCCGTCGAAGGCGGCCAGCGAGGCCTCCAGCGCCGACAGCGCCAGCACGGGCGGCGTGCCGGAGGCGAACCTCGCGACGCCGGGCGCGGGCTCGTAGTCGCGGGCCATGGCGAAGGGCGTGGCGTGGCCGAACCAGCCCGTGACGGGTTGGCGGGCGGCGTCCTGGTGGCGCGGGGCGACCCAGAGGTACGCCGGCGACCCGGGCCCGCCGTTGAGGTACTTGTAGGTGCACCCGACGGCCATGTCGGCCCCGGCGGCGGTGAGGTCGACGGGCACCGCCCCGGCGGAGTGGCACAGGTCCCACAGCACCAGCGCCCCGCGCTCCTGGGCGGCGGCCGTGACGGAGGGCAGGTCGTACAGCGCGCCGGTGCGGAAGTCGACCTGGGTCAGGCAGAGCAGCGCGACGTCGTGGTCGACCGCCGCGACCGGGTCGGCGGGGTCGCACCAGCGCAGCTCGAGACCGAGCAGGTCGGCGACGCCGGCGAGGACGTAGCCGTCGGTGGGGAAGGTGGTCGGCTCGCAGACCAGCACCCGGCGGTCGGGGCGCAGCCGGGCGGCGGCCACCGCGAGCTTGAAGAGGCTGACGCTGGTGGAGTCGCCGAGGTGCACGTCGGCGCCGTCGACGCCGAGGAGGGGCGCGAGCCGGTCGGCCACGCGACGCACCAGGCGGGTCCAGCCGGCGTCGTTCCACGACCGGACCAGGCCCTCGCCCCACTCGCCCCGGACCACCTCGGCAACCCGGTCGGCGACGCCGTGGGGGAGCGCCCCCAACGAGTTGCCGTCGAGGTAGACCACGCCGTCGGGCAGGTGCACCGGGCTCGTCACGGGTGCGCTCATCGGCTGCCCTCCAGCTCTGTCAACCGGTCGCGGGCCCGGTCGAGCACCGCGGCGAACGCCGCCCGGTCGAGGTCGGCCCGGCCGGCGGGCGTGAGCAGCACCTGGGTGACGACGCGGCCCGATCGTGCCACGCCCATCCAGGACGCGACGGTGCTGTCGTCGCTCACCTCCTGCTCGAGGCGCCAGTACGACGTGACCTCGCCGCCGCGCACCGAGCCGACCTCGGTGGCGACCAACCGGACCGACAGGTCGTCGTCCTCGCACCCGGCCATGGCCGACACCACGCCGTCGACCACCTCCTGCGCCCGGGCACCGGTGCGGAAGGTCCCCACGGTCTGGGTCAGCCCGAAGCGGTCGGGCAGGTCGCTCTCCGGCACCAGGTAGGTGCGCGTGCGCGCGCCCGGCGCGCCGTTGCCGACGAAGGCGGTGTCGTCGCACGCGGTCGCCGCGGCGTTGGGCCGGGCGCGCACCGGTCGGGTGCCGACCCACGGCTGCTCGACCCCGGGCAGCTGGGGCAGGTCGGTGACCGACAGGGTGCCGCGGGCCTCGCCGGAGGGCGGCAGGCTGGTGCGGCGTACCTCCGCACGGTCGGGGCAGAAGGCCGCCGCGTCGGCCTCGCAGACCCCGGTCACGGCCCGACGCAGCAGCGTGGCGAAGGGCTCGATGCCGACGGGTCGACCGTCGCCCTCGACCACCACGGAGACGGTCACGCGGTCGGAGCGCACCACCCCGACCAGCAGGTCGCCCTGCCGGCCCCGGCCCTGCCGACCGCCGTCCGCCGGGGTCTCCAGGCGCACCACCTCGGCGCGCGTGCCGAGGCCCTGCACCTGCCACGCGCCGACGAGTCCGACCCGCGCCTCCTGGCACCCGGCGAACCAGCCGAGGGTGGTGGCGAAGGCGTCGCTCGCCGAGCGCGAGTCGCGCGAGACCTCGACCGTCTGCAGCACCGACCGGTCCTGCTCGCCCTGCCGTACCAGGCGGCGCACGAGGGTGCCCTCGCCGTCGGGGTCGGCGAAGCGGGCGCGCTGGCAGCGGGTGTTGATGCCGTCACCGGTGGTGTTGTCACCGGTGCCGTCGACGCTCCAGCGACTGCCGCCCGGGAGGTCGGCGAGGTCGGCCGGCTCGAGCAGCATCTCCGGGGTGACGGGGCGGGCGACCGGCTGCTGGGCCCCGGGCTCGGGGCCGCCACCCGGCAGGAGGAGCAGGACGCCGGCGACCACGGCCAGCACGGTGAGCACCGCGACCGGCACGAGGACCCGGAGGTGGCCGGTCACCCGACGCCTCGGCCGGGGCGGCGGCCCCGGGGGCGCGGGGGAGGACGGCGGGGCTGGCACGAGGGCCCAGGCTACCGGGCGTGGCGAACCGGGCCGCGGGCTCGCGTCGGTCAGGATGGTCGCGATGACCGACCTGGCGAGCCAACCCACCCGCACCACGCAGGGCGCCCCGCGCCCCGAGCGCGGTGGCCGGTCGCGCTGGCAGGGCACCTGGTCCCGGCTCCGCGGGCGCGAGGAGCGCACCCTCGCCGGCGCCGCCGCGCTCGCCGCGCTGGGCGCGGTCGTCGGTGGCCTGCTCGTGCTCATGGTGCTCGCGCTGGCCGGCTGGTACCTCGCCGAGGCCGGCGCCTACGGCACGACCACCTCGGCGCTCCTGGTCGCGGTCCAGGTCTGGCTGCTCGGCCACGGCGCGACGCTCTCGATCGGGGGCGTGCCCTTCGGGCTCGTGCCCCTGGCCGTGACCCTCGGGCAGGCCTACCTGCTCCTGAGGCTCGCGCGCCGCGCCGGTCGCACCGCCCGGCCCGGCGCCGACGACCGCACCCTGCTCCAGGCGGGCACGGTGCTCGTCGGCGTCTACGTCGTGCTGGTCACCGCCCTCTGCGTGCTCACCGGCGGTGGCCCCGTCAGCGCCGCGATCCCGGGCGCTGTGCTCGGCTCGGCGCTGCTCGCGGCGGTCGTCGGGCCGCTCGGCCTGGCCCAGGGCACCGGGCGGCTGCCCGAGCTGCTCGAGCGGGTGCCGGGCTGGGCGCGCGCGGTCGTGCACGGCGCGGTCGCCTCCTGCGGTGCGGTGCTGGCGGCGGCGACGCTGCTCCTCGTGGTGGCGCTCGCCTTCGGCTTCAACGACGCCATGGCGGTGCTCGCCGGGCTCCGCCTCGGCGGCAGCGACCAGGTCGCCTACGCCGCGGCCACGCTCCTGCTGGTGCCCAACGCCGTGGTGATGGCGGCCGCCTACCTGCTCGGCCCCGGGTTCGCCGTGGGCGCCGGCACTGTGGTCTCGCCGACCGCGGTCGCCCTGGGACCGGTCCCCGCCTTCCCGCTGCTGGCCGCCCTGCCCGACGACGGCCCTGCCCCCGCGTGGCTGGTCGGCGTGCTCGCCGTCCCCGGCGTCGCGGCCGTGCTCGGCGCCGCCCGCGCCCAGCGCGCCTACGGCGTGGCCGCCCGCGACTCGGCCGCGCTGCGCGGCTTCGGTGCCGGCGCCCTGGCCGGCGTCCTGATGACGGTGCTGTGCTGGCTCGCCGGTGGTCCGGTCGGCGACGGGCGCCTCGCCGTCGTGGGCCCGCCCGTGGCCGAGGTGCTGGTGCTGGCCGTCGGCTCCATGAGCATCGCCGGGCTCGTCTCCGGCAGCGTGGTCGCCTGGTGGCAGCGCCGCCGGGCCCGAGCCTGAGACCCGTCCACCCGCGGTTCGCCCGCACGGCGTCCGCTCACTAGGGTGAGGCCCGTGCCGCTCCGTCTCGTCGTGCTCGTCTCGGGCGGCGGCACCAACCTCCAGGCCCTGCTCGACGCGGCGGCCGGCCCTGCGGCGTACGGCGCCGAGGTGGTGGCGGTGGGCTCCGACCGCGACGGTGTCGAGGGTCTCGCCCGGGCCGTGCGCGCCGGCGTGCCGACCTTCGTCGAGCGGTTGCGCGACCACGACGACCGCGCCGCGTGGGACGCCGCGCTCGCCGACGCCGTCGCGTCCTACGAGCCCGACCTGGTGGTGCTGGCGGGCTTCATGAAGCTCGTCGGGCCCGGGTTCCTCGGCCGGTTCCCCGACCGCGTCGTCAACACCCACCCGGCACTGTGCCCGGCGTTCCCCGGCACCACCGGGCCCGCCGACGCCCTGGCGTACGGCGTCAAGGTCACCGGCGCCACCCTCTTCGTGGTCGACGACGGCGTCGACACCGGGCCGATCGTCGCCCAGGCGGCGGTGCCCGTCCTCGACGACGACGACGTCGAGACCCTCCACGAGCGCATCAAGGTCGCCGAGCGCCAGATGCTCGTCGACGCCGTGGGCGCGATCGCCCGCGACGGACTCACCATCACCGACAGGAAGGTGCGGATCGGCGCATGAGCACGACCCCCAGCAGCACCCAGGGAGCGGACCGCGTCGAGATCAGGCGGGCACTGGTCTCGGTCTACGACAAGACCGGCCTCGAGGAGCTGGTGCGCGGTCTCGCCGACGCGGGCGTCGAGCTCGTCTCGACCGGCGGCTCGGCCCGGCTCATCGCCGAGCTCGACCTCCCGGTCACCCGGGTCGAGGACCTCACCGGGTTCCCCGAGTGCCTCGACGGCCGGGTCAAGACGCTGCACCCGCGCGTGCACGCCGGCATCCTGGCCGACCGTCGCCTGCCCGAGCACGTCGCGCAGCTGACCGAGCTCGGGGTGGCGCCGTTCGACCTGGTGGTCTCCAACCTCTACCCCTTCACCGACACCGTCGCCTCGGGCGCCGGGCCCGACGAGTGCGTCGAGCAGATCGACATCGGCGGGCCGTCGATGGTGCGGGCCGCCGCCAAGAACCACCCCTCGGTCGCCATCGTCACCTCGCCGGAGCGCTACGCGGACGTGCTCGAGGCCGTCGCCGCGGGCGGCTTCACCCTCGAGCAGCGCAAGGCGCTGGCCGCCGAGGCGTTCGTGCACACGGCGACCTACGACGTCGCGGTCGCCAGCTGGATGGGCAACGTGCTCACCGACTCCTCCGGCGGGGCCGGCTTCCCCGCGTGGGTCGGCGCGACCTGGGAGCGTGCCGCGGTGCTGCGCTACGGCGAGAACCCGCACCAGTCGGCCGCTCTCTACGCCTCCGGCCAGGGCGCCGGGCTCGCCCAGGCGCGCCAGCTCCACGGCAAGGAGATGTCCTACAACAACTACGTCGACGCCGACGCCGCGTGGCGCGCTGCGCACGACTTCGCCGACCCGGCCGTCGCGATCATCAAGCACGCCAACCCGTGCGGCATCGCCACCGGCGCCGACGTCGCCGAGGCCCACCGCAAGGCCCACGAGTGCGACTCCGTCTCCGCCTTCGGCGGCGTCATCGCCGTCAACCGCCCGGTCACGGTCGCGATGGCCGAGCAGGTGGCCGAGGTCTTCACCGAGGTCGTCGTCGCCCCGGCGTACGACGAGGGCGCGGCCGAGGTGCTGCAGGCCAAGAAGAACATCCGGCTGCTCGTGTGCGAGTCGCCCGCGGGCGGCGGCATCGAGATGCGGCCGGTCTCCGGCGGGCTCCTGCTCCAGGAGCGCGACGCCATCGACGCCTCCGGCGACGACCCCGCCACCTGGACCCTCGCCACCGGCGAGGCCGCCTCCGACGAGGTGCTCGCCGACCTGGTCTTCGCCTGGCGCGCCGTGCGGGCCGCCAAGTCCAACGCCATCCTGCTCGCCCGCGACGGCGCCTCGGTCGGCATCGGCATGGGCCAGGTCAACCGGGTCGACTCCTGCCGCCTCGCCGTCTCGCGGGCGGGGGAGGAGCGGGCCCGCGGCTCCGTCGCCGCCTCCGACGCGTTCTTCCCCTTCGAGGACGGCCCCCAGATCCTCATCGACGCCGGCGTCCGCGCCATCGTCCAGCCCGGCGGCTCGGTCCGCGACGAGCTGACCGTCGAGGCCTGCGAGAAGGCCGGCGTCACGATGTACCTCACCGGCACGAGGCACTTCGCCCACTGAGACCCGGTGAGACGGAGGGCGATCGTGACCCTCGGACCGGCGCGCACGTCGCCGGGTCTCGCGGCTCGGGCCTGGCGGCCCTCGCACCTCGACCAGCCTGGGCGTCCCCCGGGAAGCGCGTCGTGCCGCTCCCTGAGGTGCGAGCGCAGCGAGCCACGAAGGGCGGCGCTGGTGTGGAGGAGCGTGTGGTGCCGCTCCCTGAGGTG